>CAZMPP010000073.1:0-10179 GCA_964568035.1 uncultured bacterium | reverse complement strand
GTGACGGCCTATCTCAGCACCCCCATCCCCAACCCGAAGCTCTAGGTCCGCGAGCGCGCATAGCAGCGCCGAGCCGGCTTTGCTGGCCCGGCTACAAGCCGTTGGCGCGGAGCGCTACCACGACAAGCACCCTTTTCACCAACGCCTGGTCGCCGGCGAGCTGACGCCCGGCCAAGTACGCGCCTGGGTAGCCAACCGCTACTACTACCAAAAACAAATCCCGGTAAAAGATGCCGCCGTCTTGGCCAACCTTCCGACGGCCGAGCATCGCCGCGCGTGGATCTCGCGCATCGTCGATCACGACGGCGACGGCCTAGCTAACCGCGGAGGCACGGCGCTCTGGCTCGATTTAGGACGCGCCGTCGGCCTCAGCGAAGACGATGTGCTTTCGGAGCGCGGCGTCGCGCCAGGCACGCGCTTTGCTGCCGATGCCTACGTCGCGTTTGCCCGCACCCGTCCGTGGATCGACGCCGTCGCGTCCTCGCTCACCGAACTTTTCGGTCCGCCGGTAATGGAGCGTCGCGTCGAAGCCATCATCCAAAAGTATTCGTGGATCGATCCGGATGGTTTGGCCTACTTTCGTGCGCGCATTCCGCTGGCGCGCAAGGATGCCGACTGCGCGCTCTCGTGGGTTCTGGCCGAAGCGACGACGCCCGAGCTCGAACAGCGTTGCGTCGACGCGTTGCGTTTTAAGTGCGACGTGCTGTGGTGCATTTTAGACGCAACCGCGCTGTCGTGCGGCGCCGTGCCGTGAACCGCGAGGCGCCGCTCGCGCTGGGAAAGGGTGTCAAGCTGCGGCACGACCGCGACGGCAGCGTCATGCTGCTCGTACCCGAAGGAGCGCTCATGCTTAATGCCAGTGCCGCGGCGGCGTTGGAGCTGGTAGACGGGCAGCGCACCTTCGACGACATCGTCGGCCTCGTCGTGGAGCGTTTCGAGGTGGCGGCGGAGATCGCGCGTGCGGAGCTCGACGAGCTGTTTGCGCGATTGGCCGAGCGCGGTTTTCTGCGATGATACCGCGGCCGCTCTCGCTGCTCTGCGAGCTGACGTATCGTTGCAACCTGCAATGCCCGTATTGTTACAATCCGGTGCGGTTGCGCGACTATGCCGACGAACTCTCGACGCCGCAGTGGGAGAGCGTGTTGGCTCAGGCGGCCGATGCCGGCGTCGTGCAAGTTCACTTTTCCGGTGGCGAGCCGACGCTGCGCCGCGACCTTCCCGAGCTCGTCTCGGCGGCCTCACGACAAGAGCTCTACACCAACCTCATCACGCAAGGAACGTTCCTGGACGACCTACTCCTCGACCGGCTGTTAGCTGCGGGACTCGACCACGTGCAGATTTCGATTCAAGCGCCGGAGGCCGAGGTCGCCGATCGCATCGCCGGCACGGTCGTGCACGAAAAAAAGTTGGAGGTGCTGGAACGCGTTCGCCGGCGCGACGTTGCACTTACGCTCAACTGCGTGCTGCATCGCTTTAACCACGACGCCCTCGAAAAGGTGATCGCCCTGGCCGAACGCCTGGAGATTCGGCGGCTGGAGCTGGCCAACGTGCAGTTTTACGGCTGGGCGTATCGGAACCGCGCGGCGCTGATGCCGACGCGCGAACAGGTGTACCACGCCGAGGCAGTCGTGATTGCCGCGCGCGAGCGTTTGACGGGGCGAATGGAGATCGTCTACGTTCGCCCCGACTACTTCGACGATTTTCCGAAGCCGTGCATGAACGGCTGGGGCCGCGAGTTTATGACCGTGACGCCTAACGGCCAGGTTTTGCCCTGTCCGGCCGCGGCGGCGATCGAAACGCTGAAGTTCGAGAACGTCCGCGACCGCCCGCTGGCGGAGATTTGGGGCGAATCGGAATCATTTACACGCTATCGCGGCACGCAGTGGATGCCCGAGCCGTGCCGCTCGTGCGAGCGCCGGGAGATTGATTGGGGCGGCTGCCGCTGCCAAGCCTATCTGTTGGCGGGCGACGCGGGTCTGACCGATCCGGCCTGTTCGCTGAGCCCGGCGCACGATGCCGTCGTTTCGTTACGCGATGGCTCCTCACAAGAAGTCGCGCTCGTCGCGCGCCGCGCGTGATCGTTCGCGTCTTGGGCTCGGCCGCCGGTGGCGGCGTTCCGCAGTGGAACTGCGCTTGTTTTAACTGCAGCGAGGCGCGCGCCGGCCGTACGCCGCGCCGCACGCAGTCCGGCTTGGCGGTGAGCGCCGACGGCGAACGCTGGCTGTTGCTGAACTGTTCGCCCGACATCGCCGAGCAAGTCGAAGCGTTCGTACCGCTGCACCCGCGGCCGCCGCGCGGCACGCCGATCGGCGGCATGCTCTTCACCGACGCCAACGTCGATCACCTCGGCGGATTAGCGGTGCTGCGCCAGCGCGGACCCCACTCGTTTGTCCTGCGCTCGAGTGCGTTGGTGCGCGCCATTGCGAAGGCGCAGCCGGCCTTCGCCCCTTTCGCGCTCTCGCCGCATAGCTGGCTGGAAGCGCCGCTTCATGGCTTCTGTCCGCCGACGGCTGAAGCCAATGACGTGGTCGGCGATGCGTTGAGCGTTCGCGCGATTCCCGTAGCCGGAACGACACCCGGCTACGACGGACGCCGCGAACTGCCGGGCGCCGTCGTCGCCTACGAAATCCGCGACCGCACGAGCGGCGGACGGTTACTCTTCGCTCCGGTTTTTGCGGAGCTCAATAGCGAGCTGCGCGAAGCGATCGCTGCAGCCGACGTCGCGTTCCTCGACGGCACTTTCTTTTACGACGACGAGATGCCGGCGGCCGGGCTGATGGACAAAAGCGCGCGCCATTTGGGACACCAGCCTCTCGGCGGGCCCGACGGCACCCTGGCTTTGCTCGGCCCCGTCAATGCACGCATCATCTTCACGCACATCAACAACTCCAATCCCGCACTCAATCCAGACTCCCAAGAATCCTTAGCGCTGCGCGCCTGCGGCGCGGAAATCGCGTACGACGGCATGGAGTTAACCCTGTGATAGCGTCCATGTTTATGATGGTCGTTCTCGAAGCTGAACCGGCATGGCTCACCGAGCAGCGAACCCTCGTATCGGAATCCTCTTGCAGTCCATCGATCGTAGTGCCCAACGGTCTCGACTTATGGCGAGTGGCGTACGAGCGGATGCAAGATCACCAATATAGAGCTGCGGCAGAGGCCTACTACCAACTGTTTCTCTGCTCGGATCGCGGGTGGACGCCGATCAATCCGTTAGTGCGCGACTACGGTCAGATGCAATCCTTTGATAGTGCAGTTGATGCCGCGGCTCAGGGAAAGTCTCGCACTGCCGTCGCCGGGCTCCAAAAAATACTGAAAGTCCTGCCGCAGTGACGCAGGCGCAGGCGCGAGCGACCTGGAGTAAGACCATTACAGCTCCATACTTTACGCAGCCGCCCGATTTCAACGAAACTCCTCGCGTCGTAACGGAAGCTGCAAAGTATCTCTGGTGGTCGTCCCAGCGCGACTAGACGGACGAGCGCCCGAGGGATGGATCTCGGACGCTCGTCCTGCCTGTCGAACCCCAAAAAGCTGTTAGAACAGATTCCAGAGATACTGATTGTAGACTTCGTGGTGATACTGCACTTCTTGCGCCTTTACGTAGGTACCGAGTAGGCGCGGGCAGCGATCGGCACTGGCCTGTTTGAGGTCGGCGTAGCGGTTTTTGACGTCTTCGCTAAGCAGCTTGGTCGTCCAATCCGACGCACGGAATGCCTCAAGGGCGTCGTAGATATTGTCGGGCAGGTAGCGATCGGCCTGACGCAGGTTTTTCAGGTTGCTGGTGCTTCCTTCGAGTCCGGTCTTAAAGACGGCCAACATCACCATATAGGGATTGGCATCGGGCGCAACCGATCGAACCTCGGTGCGCATGCTGCGTTCGTTGCCGATCGGTACGCGAACCATCGACCCGCGATCTACGGCCGAGGCTTTGATCTGGTTCGGCGCTTCGAAGTGCGGATCTAAGCGGCGGTACGAGTTGACGCTCGAGTTAAGCATCAAGCAGATGTCGTTACCGTGCGTGAGAATGCGGTCCACGAACTTCCAGCCGAAAGCGCTGAGCTGCTCTTGGCCTTTGGCATCCCAGAAGAGGTTGCGTCCGTTCTTGCTCACCGAAACGTTGGTGTGCATGCCGCTGCCGTTCACGCCGAGCACCGGCTTGGGTAAAAAGCTCGCGGTCATTCCCAACTTGGTCGCCACCTGCCGGCAGATCAGCTTGTAGAGTTGGATCTGGTCGGCGGCCGCCACGACCTCGCCGTAGCTATAGTTGATTTCAAACTGCGAGGGCGCCACCTCCGGATGGTCCTTTTCGTTTTGGAAACCCATCGAGCGCTGTACCTCGGCAACCGTATCGATGAAGTCGCGCAGCGGGTCGCCCGGGAGCGAATGATAGTAGCCGCCCGTATTGACGTATTCGAACTTGCCGGTTTCGTGGAAGTGCCGCTCGGCATCGAGTCCTTGGAAGAGAAAGCCTTCGATCTCGTTGGCAGCGTTGAGCGCGTAGCCTTCCTTGGTGTAGCAATCGTTGGCAAACTTCTTGAGCGCCCCGCGAACGTCGCCGGCAAACGGTTTGCCTTCGCGATCGAAGACGTCGCCGAAGACCAGGACTTTGCCGGGACCAAAAACGTCGGCGGGCCCCCAATAAAAGGCGCTCCAGTCCAGCGACAAACGCAAATCGCTCTCGCGCTGCGGCGTGAAACCACGAATCGACGATCCGTCGAACGTCAGATTGTCGAATGCTCGCAACAAAAACTTCTTGTCGTAGTCGAGCATGTGCAAGCGGCCTTCGAGGTCGCTGAAGAGCACGGTCAGTGCCTTAATGCGCGGCTCGTCGGCGAGGTACCGCAGGCGCTCCTCCTGCAGCGCGCGCATCGGTACGCGCTCTTGGCGCTGTCGCTTGGCGCGCAGGTTGAGCTCCTCGAGCTCCGAGTAGGGGAGCATCAGGAAATCGCGCAGATCGGCGCCGGATGGCATCGTCGTCGAATTCATCGTCGGGGTTCTCCTTGACGTGGCGCGTGCTATTTAGCTCGACGCTTGCACAATCGCGGGCGCCTGCCTTTGGACAATCGGTAAAACGAGGTGCGTCGGGCGCGTACCTATGCCTTGGCGCCCAGCGCTTGCGACAATCGGCCGCCGTCGGGACTGCCCAGCCCGGTGCAGGGGTCCCAGCCGGGACCGGCCTTGTACGCGCCGTTGCTGCCGCTAATAATGTCATGCAGCGGCCCGGGCGAGTTGGGATAGCCGGGCACCGCGTAAAGGCTCGCGTTGACGAAGCCCAGATTGTGCCCGAGTTGCTGATTCATCAACGCGACGAGCGCCGCCCAAAGCGGAGCGGCCGCGCTGGTGCCCGCGGCGACCATCTCCGAGCCGTCGACGCGCAGGCGGTAGCCCGAGTCCGGGTCGGCGTCGGCCGAGACGTCGGGGACGCCGCGTCCGCCGCTCGAGCCGGCCGGCGGCGCGGGGACGCCGGCCTTGGCCTGCCACTGTGGAAGCGGGAAGTACGCACTCACGCCGCCGCCCGAATCGCTCCAAGCGTTTTCGGCCGAGATGCGTGAACCGGTCGCCGTCAGCGTCGTGCCTCCGCAACCCAGCGCGTACGGACTCGAACACGGAAAGTCGGCATGGGACTGACCGTCGCTTAGACCGTCGCTGGATCCGCCGTCGCCGGAGGCAACGCATACGGTTACGCCGACCGATGCGGCAGCGGCAATGGCATTGTTAAGTGCGCTGCGCGCCTGTTGCGTCCAGTTGGGTTCGGGCGCACCCCAACTAATCGAAATAACCGACGGCTTGTGCGTCGAATCGTGTACCGCGGTCGTCACCGCGTCGACGAATCCCTGATCCGTGTTGGGCGCGAAGTAGATGACGAGACTCGCGCCGGGAGCGACGGCTCCGGCGATCTCGGCGTCCATCATCACCTCGACGTCGGCGTCGCTGTCCTCGCCCGACGCATTACGCCCTCCGTCGACCGGAACGATCGCCACGCTCTGCGACTTGACGCCGAGCGACGAAAGATACGTATCGTAGTCGGCCTGCGTGAAACCGCCCCCGAGTTCGAGGATGGCGATGCACTGGCCGGTTCCGGTGACGCCGGCCGGAAAGTCGTAGAGCGACGCGACTTGGACCGGGGTGAAGGACGTTTGCGGCTGCGCCGCGATGCGGACGCGAGGTGAGGCCTGCGGCCGGTCGTCGAGACCCAATACCGCCTCGACGATACCTTCGAGCTCGGCCGGAACGCTCAGCGAGCCCTCGCGGCCGCGAAACGTTACGCCACCGGTCTCACAGCGTTTAAGATGCACGCCGAAAGCGGTGCTCATTTGCGACACCGACCCTCGCAGCACGACGCTGCGCCGTCCGGCGCTGCATTCGACCACGCTCAGCCCGTGCGCGCGGGCGAAATCGTCGACCTTCTTTAGGTCGGCCTCGTCGGCGCCGTACTCGCGCGTGAAAGCTTCGCGCGACATCGCGCCGGGCGGCGGCGTTTGCGGATGCTTCGAACGGACGATAAGCGTCACGATGGTCTCGGCGTTTGGATCGGCATCGCCGAGCACGCGCGTGCTCGCGGGCAACGTGCGTTGGCTTCCGGGGACGGTCCAGCGTTGGCTCATGTAGGTCTCCTGCGGCTAGTGCAATGCGTAGAAGAAACGAACGACGTGAAAAAAAACAGGCGCGGCAAAAATCATCGAGTCGACTCGGTCGAGGATGCCGCCATGTCCTTTGATGATCGAACCATAATCCTTCACGCCGCGATCGCGTTTGATGGCCGACATCACCAATCCGCCCGCAAAGCCGAGCAGCGCGATCATCAACGAGATGGCCGCCGCAGCCCACGGGCTAAACGGCGTCAGCCACCAGAGGGCCGTTCCGATCGCCGTCGCGCTCAGAACGCCTCCGACGAAGCCTTCCCACGTTTTGTTCGGGCTAACCGAGGGTGCGATTGGATGGCGCCCTGCGAGCTTGCCCCAGACGTACTGTAATACGTCGCTGAGCTGATCGACGGTCGCGAGAAAGAGCAGCAGCTTGGCGTTGGGCCCGTAGCCGGGGATGTCGAGCATCAGCAAGGCCGGCGCGTAACTCAGACAGTACACGCAAATCATCAAGCCCCATTGGATCTTGGCCGCGCGTTCGAGAAATCCACGCGTATCGCCGGCGATCGCCATGATTGCCGGCAGAAAGAGAAACGCATAGACGGGAATTACGATCACGAATCCCGACCACCGCAGACTCAGCAGATAATACTGTAGCGGCGTAAAGATAAAGAACGTCCAGAAGAGCGTGTGGTGGTCGGCGCGCCGCGTTTCAACGAGCGTGAGATACTCGCGCAGCGCCAGGAACGAGAGCAGCCCAAAGAGCACCAGCGAGCCGGTCGGTCCAACGACCAGTGTCAAACCGAAGATAATGCAGAGTCCCCACCACGCGCGTATTCGCTGATTGAGGTTGTCGATAGTGGCGCGCGCCGACGGCGCCCGAATCGCCGCTTGCAGCGCCAAACCAACGAGCGTGGCGACGACCAGCAGCCCGAGGATACCGGCACCGGCCCACATTAGCGGCGGATCGACCCGTTGCCAGAACGGCGTCATCGCGTCCTGAGCGCGCATACCGCGTCGCGCGCGCGTGTAAGAAAGTCGTATTTCGGCTCGTCAGGGTCGAACCCGAGCGCCGAGCCGAAGGTCAGACGACTGATGAACGGCACCGGAAGAAACTCCCCTTTCGGTAGAATGCGATTGAGGTTCTCCAAGTATGCGGGAATCAGTTGCACGCCGGGCTTCTGCCGGCACAGGTGGTAGAGCCCGCTTTTAAACGGCGCCACCTCTTCACCCGTCCCGCGCGTGCCCTCGGGAAAAATGATAAGCGAGTAGCGATCTTCCATACCGGCGGCGATGCGATCGATCGTTTCACGCGCCTGCGCTTCGACGCTGCCGTTTTCGTGGCGCCGCGGAATAAGGAGCGCGTTGAAGACGCCGACGGCAACGGTGCGGCGCAGCCCGTGGTTCCAATAATCTTGCGCCGCAACCGGCCGCGTGACCGTGCGAAACTCGCGTGGCAACGACGACCACAGTACGACGAAGTCGAGATGACTGGTGTGATTGGCAAAAAAGATGCTTTGCTTCGCATTGGGCAGACCGTCGCGCCAGGTTACCTGCACGCCGCTGACGGTCCGCGCAATACCGGCGATGAGGCTCGCTAGCGGACGCGGGTTCATCGCCGTTCCAAATTGCCGTAAATCAACGCGAGCCGCCGTACGAACGTGACGATTGCGCCGAGGATAACGAGCGTAAGCGCCATGGCGAGGAATTGGCCGTGCCATCCCCAGAGCGGCTCGAGCGTCGACAGAACGCAGGCAACGGTCATAACCGCCATGCGATGCGGTTTGGCCATTGGCCCTTGGAATTGATGGTGGCCCGTCATCGAGGCGCCTAAGAGACGAACGTAGGCGGTGAGCACGGACAGCACACCCGCGCACCACCCCAAAGCGGGTCCGAACGCGTACGGCGAGAGCGCGTATCCGGCGCCGACGAAGATTGCGAGGTCGGCGAAGCGGTCGGGCACGTCGTTGAAAAGCTCGCCGTGCGCAGTTCTGCGCCCACCTTCGACGGCGACCATCCCGTCGAGCAGATTGCAGAGCAGCCGCAGTTGAATGAGGGCGGCGGCACCGAGAAGTTCGAGCACGCGAGCAATGCCGTTATCGGCGCCGCTACGCCAAACCAGAAGGCCGGCGGCGATCCCGAAGGTCAGCCCGCCGATGGAGATGGCGTCGGGAGAGAGGCCAACGCGGCTCAGCGCTCGAGCCATAGTGTGCGCCCAGCCCTTTTGGCGCGTCGCGAGCGGGCGGCGTTGCGGCTCGGACTCCATCGTGCGCACCTTCCCCACGCTCGCTCGCTTTTCCGCGCCCGCTCGACGAACACTCAGGGAACCTTCAGCCCGCTGCGAAAGAGTCGGTGATAATGAGAGTAACGATTGTTTTAACCTTAGCGATGGTCGCGCTCGCGGCGGGCTGTCCGGCGTCGGCCGCGCAGCCCGAGACGTGGAGCATCGATCCGGTTCACTCTACGGCGCAGTTCACCGCGCGCCACTTTGGCATCGTTCCGGTAATCGGCACCATTCCAATACGCAGCGCTTTGGTGAAGCTGAATCCCGGCGAACAGTTACCGGTCTCGGTAACGGCCGAGTTCGATCCTTCGAAGGTCGACACGCACAACGACATGCGCGACGGCGACTTGCGATCGGCGCACTACTTCGACGTGGCGACCTACCCGGATATTCGGTTTGCCAGCACCAAGATCGACGGCGACGCCAAGCACTTCACCGTCACCGGCGACCTTACGATGCACGGACAGACGCATCCCGTAACCCTCACCGCGCAAGTCGTTGGCGCGGGGAAATCGCCGCGCGGCCGGTCGATCGTTGCTTATGCGGCAACCGCGACGATCGATCGCACGCAATGGGGCATGAGCTACGGCCCGATGATCGTCGGCAATAGCATCGACATTTCGGTCAACCTAGAGGCCGACGCCCCGCAGTAGACTTTCAACTATTAGGAATCTAGTTGACAAATCCGCTCGGGGCCGCTAGAGTGATATTAGATTTGTAATAGTTCGGAGGGACGGTGTCGAGAAGGAAGTCGGTTGTGTTGACCGACCATGAGTTGCGCCTCATGGAGGTTCTGTGGCAACTAGGTGAGGCGACCGTCGCCGATGTGGTAAATGCGATTGCGCCTCCTCTGTTGGCGTACAGTACGGTTCTCACTACGCTGCGCACCCTCGAACAAAAGGGTTATATCGCGCACGAAGAAGCGGGGCGCGCCTTCCTATACCGGCCGCTGATTGCCCGCGATCGAGCGGCCAAGTCAGCAGTGCATCATCTCCTCGACCGTTTCTTTTCAAGCTCGCCCGGCGATCTCGCCGTCGCGCTGCTGGACGACACGCGCCTCAGCGACGACGACGTCGCCAAGATTCAACGAATGCTCGCTCGTGCGCGGCGGAGGCAGCGATGATTGATTCGGTTCTTATTAACGGCCTCTGGCAAGGGGCGCTGATCGCCGCGCTTGCCGCCGTTGCGACGGCTTCTTTATCGCCGCGCGAAGCTACCACGCGTTACGCGATCTGGTTTACGGCTCTCATCGCGCTGGCCGCGGTGCCGGTTATCAGCGCGTGGCACCCCGAGCGCGTGCTCGTCACCCTA
>CAZMPP010000072.1:0-10205 GCA_964568035.1 uncultured bacterium | reverse complement strand
TGGGCGCGCTCGGCAATGAGCGTACCCACCTTGACGGCGGCGTTCTTGTTCGCGCAGGCCAGACCGAAGCGGCAATCGACCTGGCGCGCCTGGCCGGGCTCTATCCGGCCGGCGTCATCTGCGAAATTATGGCGGACGACGGCACGATGGAACGGTTGGAAGGCTTGCGTAGCTACGCCGACCGCCACGGGCTCAAGCTCATCACCGTCAAGGATTTGATCGCGTATCGAATGCGCACCGAGAAGCTCGTCTCCCAGATCGCGGAGTTCGAGCTGCCCACGACGGTCGGCACCTGGAAGGGCGTCGCCTATACGACGAGCATCGACGACAACACTCACGTCGCGCTGGTCATGGGCGACGTCGGGAACGGCAAGGACATTTTGGTGCGCGTCCACTCCGAATGCATGACCGGCGATGCGCTGCACTCTATTCGCTGCGATTGCTCCGCGCAGCGCGATGCGGCGATGTCACTCATCGCCCAGGAAGGGCGGGGAGTCTTCCTTTACCTGCGCCAGGAAGGCCGCGGCATCGGTCTGGCCAATAAGCTCCGCGCTTACGAACTGCAGGATCGCGGCGCCGATACCGTCGAGGCAAACCTGGCCCTGGGTCTTCCCGCGGACAAGCGCGACTACGGCATCGGCTCGCAGATTCTCGTCGATCTCGGGGTTAAGGAGATGCGCGTGCTTACCAATAATCCGAAGAAGATCTACGGTTTGGAGGGCTATGGCCTCAAGATCGTCGGCCGTGCGCCGCTCCAGACGGCGCCGACGCCGCACAACAAGCACTACATCGAGACCAAGCGTTCGAAGATGGGGCACATGCTCGACGAGGTCGGCGTCTCGTGACGCCCGACTGCAGCGGACAGCGATTCGGCATCGTGGCAGCGCGCTTTTATGCCGATCTGGCCGAGGAGATGGTTGCGGGAGCGATGGACGCCTTGCGCGAGTGTAACGTTGCGGCGAATGACATCAGCGTTTACGATGTGCCCGGCTGCTTCGAGCTTCCGCTCGCCTGCCGCAATCTCATCAACACCGATCGCTTTGACGCCCTTGTTGCGTTGGGGGCGGTGATCCGCGGCGAGACGGCACACTTCGATTTCGTCGCCGCCGAGTGCGCGCGCGGCATCATGGACGTCGAGCTCTCTACTGGTACGCCAATCGGCTTCGGCGTGCTGACGACCGAGAACCGCGCGCAGGCAGAGCGGCGCGCCGCCCGTAACGGCGGAAACAAAGGCTACGATGCTGCCATGGCAGCGGCGGCGCTCCTAAAAATCATGGCCGACATGCCCCGCATGGGGTTCCGCAGGAACTGACCGCTTGTGGTCGCATCTAGCTCGCTCGACCAACTGGGAGAGCGAACATTGGAAGACAAAATTCTGAACTGTAAAGACTGTGGAAACGAGTTCGTTTTCACGGAACGCGAACAGCAATTTTTTGCCGAGAAGGGCTTTTCAAATCAGCCTCTGCGCTGCCGGGATTGCCGCCAAGCGCGTCGCGCCCAAGGCGACAGAGGCGGTGCGCGCTCCACAACGCGTCCCAGCTTCGACGCGGTTTGCGCCGAATGCGGCGTCGAGACGACCTTGCCGTTCCGTCCGCGCGGCGATCGGCCCGTCTATTGCCGCACGTGCTTTTCGACGAAGGTACCAGTCGGCGTTTGACGTTTGAGGCGGTCGCGTGGGATGACGACGCGGTACGCTATCTCGATCAGCGCTTACTTCCGCACGAGACCAAATACGTGCGCGCGGAACGCGTCGAAGAGTTCGTCGAGGCAATTCGCTCGCTGGCGGTGCGCGGTGCGCCCTGCATTGGCATCTTTGGCGCCTATGCCGTCGCGTTGCTGCGCTCGCGCATCTCCGACGACGCCGAGTTTGCCCGGGCGGCGCAGCAAGTTCGCGAGGCTCGTCCGACCGCGGTCAACTTAGCCTGGGCCGTCGATCGCGTTCTCGCGTCGCCCGATTTCTTAGCCGAGGCTCGGGCGATTCACGCCGAACAGATCGCCACCGACGACGCCATTGGCGAACACGGGCTGGAACTGATTCGCAAGGGGGCCGGCGTCTTAACACACTGTAACACCGGACCGTTGGCCACCGCCGGAGGCGGCACCGCGCTAAGCGTTATCATCGCCGCGCACCGCGCCGGTAAAAAGCCGCGAGCTTACGTCGACGAAACGCGGCCGCTGCTGCAAGGCGCGCGCTTGAACTACTTGGAGTTACGCAATGCCGGCGTCGAAGCCGTGCTCATGGTCGACTCGGCTGCCGCGCTGGCGATGTCGCGCCGGCAAATCGACGCGGTGATCGTCGGCGCCGACCGCATCGCGCGCAACGGCGATACGGCCAATAAAATCGGCACGTATTCGCTGGCCGTGCTCGCCGCCCATCACGAGATTCCGTTCTACGTCGCCGCGCCGCGCTCGACGTTCGATTTCAACACACCCAACGGTACGGGAATCCCGATCGAAGAACGCGCCGCCGAAGAGGTGGTTTCTTTTGGCGGAGCGCGAGTCGCGCCCGACGACACGGCGGTTTTCAATCCGGCCTTCGACGTAACGCCGGCGCATCTCATCACCGCGTTCGTCACCGAGCGCGGCATTTTGCGGCCGCCGTATGCGGAGTCGATCGGCGATCTGGAGCTGCATCCCTGAAGTACTACGATTTTCTCGACAAGTCGCCGGCCGTCGGCAAGCTGGTGATCGTTGAAGGCACCGAACGGGAACTGGCCGACCGCGCTCTCGAGGTCGTGCTCGACCGCACGCTGCCGCCTGACGTTCGCGAGTTGAATCTAGCGCGCTTCATGCCCGAGGACGTCGGCGAACCGAGCCGCATCCGTGAGGCGGTCGAGGCGATGCCGTTTCTGGCGGAACGCCGCGTCGTCGTCGTGACCGACGCGCAGACGCTGCGCGCCGATCCGCGCCGGGTGCTCTGGGAGATCGCTCAAGAAGCGCCCGAGGGAAACACGCTCGTCATTCTCGACTTGCTTGCGCCGCGTTCGCAGCGGCCGCAGCCTTTCGGCGCGTTGGCCGGGCGCGGCGCGTTGCGAATTGATACGACCGCCGATCAGGCTACGCGTGCCCGCTACGTGGAGGAGTTGCTGGAACGTCTCGGCGCTAAGGCGGAGCCGCGCGCGATCGACGAGCTGGCCCGCAGCGAGAGCAGCTTGGCCGCGGTTCGCAACGACTTAGAAAAACTCGCGTTGAGCGGAAAGAAGATTACCTTTAAAGAGCTCGAGCGCGAAGCACTGAGCATCGAGGATCCTAAGCCTTACCAATACGCCGGCGCGGTTGCCGAAGGCCGCATTGCCGATGCAATGGCTATCGCGCACGAGTTTTTTGCCAACGAGTCGCGGGCCGCCATTCCATTACTCTCGGCGCTGGCGAACGAGTGCAACTATCTCTGGGAGCTGGCCCGTCCGAACGGCGAGCTTCCCGCCCGTATGCGTTGGCGAGAGCGAGCTCTTCGGCCGATAGCCCGCCGCATCGGCGAGCGGCGCGCGCGCGCCGCCTTCGAACGTGCCGTCCGTGGATTCGAAGCCGTCGTTACCGGCAAAGTCGGCAGCAGCTCCGACGAAGAACGCGCGCTCGTCGACCGCATCACCGTCGAACTATCGGGACTAGCGCGCTAGCTGGCGCGGCTGTCATCCTGAGCGGAGGCGCGTGGCGCCGTAGTCGAAGGACCGGCCTGTGCGAAGCGTTAGCAATCGCCTTTTATCGAGGGTATCTTCGTCTCACCCTTCGACAAGCTGAGGGTGACACACGATCGCGTCCTTCGTCCTTCGACACGCGCCCTTCGGGCGCGGCTCAGGATGACAAAAGCGAGTTAGATGCTCCATCGCCAGGCGTTCCAGGATTCGATCACTGGGTTGGGATCAAATCCGTGAAAGTCAACGGAGATCGGTTCTTGCTGGCGCTGCCACCAGAAGAAGAGCGCCGGATTGTCGACCGAGAGAAGGTGCTCGATCTGCGCGTAGGCGCGCTTGCGGGTGGCGCGATCGTAGTGCGCCAGCGCGGCGGATTGTGCCGCTTCCATCTGCCTACTGCAGTAATGCGTGTCGTTGTATCCACGCGGAGCGACGTTCGCACATGTAAACTGCGATGAGTTGTCGGGGTCGATTCCCGCGTACCAGCCAAAGATCAGGAGATCGAACCGGCCGCCATGTTGGATACCGCCTAGGCCCGCCGGCGCGTAGAGTACGTCGAGCGGGTAGTAGCGGACGTCGACCTCGATTCCAATTTGGTGGAGCGCTTCTTGAACGAGCAGGCTCTCGGAGCGGTGCGCCGCGGTCGCCGAATCGGTCGTCAACATCAATCGTAAAGGCTGGCCATTCTTGCGGGCGATTCCGTCAGCGCCCGCGACCCAGCCGGCACTCCGGAGCAGCGCTCGTGCCGATGCCGGATCGAACGGCACGGAGCGTACGGACGGATCGAACGCCCAAATCCAATTCGGCAGATCCTCGCTGGCGGTCAAGACTTGGCCGTAGGCGAGCTGGCGGGTTAGGGCGGCCTTGTCGATTGCTGCCGCGATCGCGCTGCGAACGCGCCGGTCGGCGAGGAGCGGATGCGACACGTTCATCTCCATGCCCTCGAATCCGTTGACGTTGACCCAGACGATTCGCGCATCGGGGAGCGTCCGCAGACTGGGAAACATTTTGATCGACGGCTCGTGCACGTAGTCAATGGCGTGCGTGCGAAGCAGCGCTACCTCGGTGTCCTCGTTGGGAACGAAGGAGACCTCGATCCGGTGCAAGTGTGGCGCGCCGAGAAAGAAGTGCGGATTCGCGTCGACGATGACGCGGTCGCCGCGTTGCCAGGCGGTAAAGAGAAATGGTCCGTCCGAGACGGTGGGCTGCGCGTCGAACGGAACATGGTTAATGTCGGGATATTTCTCCAACACGTGCGCCGGCAGAATTTCAAACGGCTGGTCGCTCTCGGCGAAGATCGTGTTGACGAAGGGAGCGAAGGGACGTTTGAGGTGCACCACGGCGGTGTAAGCGTCGGGTGTATCGATCGACGCAACGTCGTCGTAACCGTGGCGCGAAACGACGTCGTTATTCGGGTTTTCGATCGCTTGCCACGACCAGCGGACGTCTCGCGCCGTCAACGCGACGCCGTCGCTCCAGCGAACGTCGCGGCGCAGACGATAGGTAACGGTCAGCCCGTCGCGGCTAATGCCGCCGTTTGCTTGGGTCGGTACGGTTTGTACGAGAATCGGAAAAGGATTGCCATGCGCGTCGGCCGACACCAGGGGCTCGAACATCAACCGATCGACGAAGATTTCCGGAACGGTCCCGGCTAGCAGCGGATTGAGATTCTTAGGTTCTTCGCCGATGGCGACGCGTAAGACGCCCGCGCGCGACCACGGGTGCCGGCCGTGAGTCGCCGGCGCGCTCTTCGTGCACCCGGCAAGCAACGTTACGGCAGCGAGCAGCAATAATGTCGCGCGCCTCATGCCCGTCTGTACGGTGACGAGGCGGCGGCTTCCCGTGGGGCGAAGGCCAACGGCACGCATGGATCACGCTACCTACGCCTCGCCGTTCTCCTGGAGATACGGGCGCGCGGAGCTTCGCTCGCTCTTTTCCGAAAAAACGCGCCGGCTGCTCTGGCGTGCGGTGTGGGTTGCCCTCGCCGAGGCGCAGTCGGAGCAGGGGCTCATCTCGGAAGAAGAGGTCGCCGTCCTGCGCGCGCACGCGTCCGCCGTGGACGTGGAAGCGGCGATCGCGATCGAACGCGAGATCCATCACGACCTAATGGCCGAGATTCGCGTCTTCGCCCAGCAGGCCGGGCCGGCCGGGGGCAAGCTTCACCTCGGCGCGACCTCGATGGACATCGAGGATACGGTCGAAACCTATCGGTTGCGGCTCGCGCTAAGCTATGTTGGCGAGAACCTGAGCGCGCTGCTCGCAGGGTTCGCCGCGAAGATTCGCGCGAACGCCGACCTCGTTTGCATGGCGTTGACGCACCTGCAGCCGGCCGAGCCGACGACGCTGGGATACCGCCTCGCCTCCTACGCGCAAGATCTCTTGATTGACGATCAAAATTTGCGCTTTGTTTTCGAGAATCTCACGACGAAAGGTTTACGCGGCGCCGTCGGCACGGCGGCGTCCTACGAGCGCTTAGGCGATCAGCCGGGGGCTTCGGCCGAGGTCGAAGCCTTTGTCTTAGAACGCTTCGGTTTGCAGGCACGCGAGATTAGCACGCAGACCTATCCGCGCAAGCTCGACTATCTGCTGCTCTCGGCGGTTGCCGGACTGGGCGCGTCGCTCTCCAAGTTTGCCGCCGACGTGCGGATTCTCAGCAGTCCCTACTTTGGCGAGCTGGCGGAGCCGTTTGGCGCGTCACAAGTCGGAAGTTCGGCCATGCCGTTCAAGCAGAATCCGATCCTCAGCGAGCGGATCGGCTCGCTGGCGCGGCTGCTCCCGGCATACGGCGACGTGGCGTGGCAGAATGCGGCCACCAACTTTCTCGAGCGCACCCTCGACGACAGCGCCAATCGCCGCACCATTCTTCCCGAAGCCATCCTCTGCGCCGACGAGATCATCACGCTGGCGCGGCGCGTCGTCGACGGTCTTCGCGTCGACGAACGTCGCATTGCCGCCAATCTCCGCACCTACGCGCCGTTTGCCGGCACGCAAGCAGTGATGCTCGAAGCGGCCCGCGCCGGCGGCGACCGGCAGCAGCTGCACGAGTCGATTCGCAGTGCGTCGATGGAAGCGTGGGAGGCCGTGCGCCGAGGCGAAGACAATCCGCTCTCGCGGCTGTTGACCGAAGAGCGGGAGCTGACCGCACTCGTGGATCCGGCCGAGATCCGGCGGCTGCTCGACCCGGGCGGCCAGGTAGGGACCGCTTCACAGCGCGCCCGGCTGCTCGCCGACCGCATTGAAAGTTTGTCACCCTTCCCGCGCCAACCCGAGGTACGTCTAACGTGAACAAAGGCATCGAAATCGCGCGCGGCAAGACCAAGGTTCTTTACGAGAATCCCGGGCAGCCGCATCAACTCGTCGTGGCGCAGACCGACGCGATCTCTGCCGGCGACGGTGCGCGGCGTCACGAAATCGCCGGCAAGGGGCGTTTGGCGGCGCAGACCACCGCGCGCGTCTTTCGCTTGCTCAATCTCTGCGGGCTTCCGACCCACTACCTTAACGGCGGCGAAGATGACGACAACAACGAGATGGTCGTCCGGCGCTGCAACATGATTCCACTGGAAGTCGTCACGCGCGGCGTGGCGGCCGGTTCCTTCGCTAAGCGCAACCCCGGCATCGCGCGCGGGACGCTGCTGGTTCCACGGTTGGTCGAGTTTTTTCTCAAAGACGACGCCAACCACGATCCGATGATTTCGCCCGATCAGATCGTGGCGCGCAACATCGCTTCGCCGCAAGAGATCGGCGTCATGACCGAGCTGGCGCGCTTGACCTTCGAGGTCCTGTCGCATGCCTGGCGCAAGCGCGACGTACTGCTGGTCGATCTCAAGATCGAGTTCGGGCGCCTAGCCGGCGGCGAGAATCAAGGTCAGCTGGTGATTGCCGACGTCATCGATAACGATTCGTGGCGCATTTGGCCGCAGGGGCGCGAAGAACTCATGCTCGACAAGCAGATTTATCGCAACCTTGAAAATGTCGACGATGGTGCGTTAGAGCACGTCAAGCAAGCCTACGAGCGCGTTGCCGACTTGGTCGGGCTCTTTCCGGTGATGCGTCCGGGCATGGTTGCGGCCATTGCCGACTCTCCGGGGGAAGTCGAACGGGTCAATGAAGTCGTGAAAGCGTTAGGACAGCTCGGCCTTCCGACGGTCCGTCACGTCGCCGATCCGGCCTCCATGCCGGGGTACGTCTTGCAGCTGGCGCAGCAGCTCGAAGCGAGTTTTGCCCGTCTGATCATCGTCGCGGTGGGCCAGAGCAATTTATTACAGACCATGCTCGACGCTTGTTCCTCGGCGCCAGTGCTCGACGGACAGTCCGACGCGGCGCAGTTGACGATGCAGTGCGCGAAACTCCTCGGCCTGGAAGACACCGTGCTTTACGGGCGCACCTTGCTCATGCAGGCCAACGCACGATCGGCGGTTCTGCACGCCGATGCGTCACTGCAGCAGTCGGGAATGCCGCCGGGGGTATCGCTTGGCTAGTGTCGGGCTTCCGGGAAAGGCGAACGTTGCGTTGCGCGACGACGAGCTGCAGCGAATCGCGGAGCGGCTCGGGCGCGAACCCTCCGTGGTCGAGCTGCACGCCTTTGATGCGCAATGGAGCGAGCACTGCAGCTATAAGTCGAGCCGCCATCACTTAAAGAGTCTGCCGGGAGGCGGCCCGGGGGTCGTGCTCGGCCCAGGCGAGGACGCCGGCGCATTGCACCTTGGTACGCACGACGGCGAACGCTACGCGGTCGTCGTCGCACACGAGTCACACAACCACCCGTCGCAAGTCGTTCCCTTCGAAGGCGCCGCCACCGGCATTGGGGGGATCGTGCGAGACGTACTCTGCATGGGCGCCGAAGTCGTCGCGGTGGCCGATCCGCTGCGCTTCGGGCGTACCGAACAACGCGACGGCCATCCACGGCACGTGGCGCGCGGCGTCGTCGACGGCATCGGCGCGTACGGCAATGCCATCGGCGTTCCGAATATTGCCGGCGACGTCTACTTCGATTCCGGATTCGACGAGAACTGTCTCGTGAACGTCGTCGCACTCGGCATCGTCAAAGAAGCCGACTTGATTCACTCGTACGTGCCGCACGGCGCCGATGGCTGGCCGATCGTGCTCGTCGGAAAAGCGACCGATCCCAGCGGCTTTGGCGGCGCCTCCTTTTCGTCGCTGACGCTCGACGCGCGTGATTCCGAGCTCAACAAGGGCGCCGTTCAAGTTCCGGATCCATTCCTCAAGAACGTGTTGATGCGCGCGAGCTATCGCGTCTTCGCGGTTCTGCGCGAGCGGCAAATTCCCGCGGCGTTCAAGGACCTCGGCGCCGGCGGCATTATGGGCTGCTCCGGCGAGATCACCGCGCAGGGCGGCTACGGGGCCGAGATCGACCTCGATGCGGTCAACGTTGCCGTCGAGGGAATGGCGCCCGAAGTTCTTGCCGTGGGCGAGACGCAAGAACGTTTGCTCTGGGTCGTGCCGCCCGGCTTCGCGTCTGAGATCTTGCGCATCTATAATGAAGAGTTCACGCTTCCCGACGTCGCCTACAATGCGCGAGCCACCGTGATCGGCCGCGTCACCGCCGCGCGGCGCTACGTAATGCGCCACCACGGCGAGATCGTGATGGACGTCGAGAGCGAGTTTCTGACCGGCTCGGTTCGCGACGAGTTGCCGTATACCGAGGTGATCCGCCACAGTGGAGTCGTCGAAGCGATGCCCGCGGTGGACGTGGAGAGCCTCTTTCCAAGAGTCTTGGCGCATCGCGACGTCTGCTCGCGCGAACCGCTCTACCGGCGTTACGATGCGGTCGTTCGCGGCTGCACGGTCCTGCCCCGCGGGACCGCCGACGCCGGCGTCCTCGCACCGGTGCCGCGATCGCGCTTGGGCGTTGCGCTTGCCGTCGCGGGTAATCCGCGCTACGGGAAGATCGATCCCGGTTATGCCGCCGAGGCTGCCGTGCTGGAGGCAATGCGCCGCGTCGTAGCCGTTGGTGCGCGTCCGATCGGCTTGACCGATTGTATGAACTTCGGAAATCCTCGCAAGCCCGAACAGTACGGCGCCTTCGTCGCAGGCGTCGAGGGTTTGGCTCGCGCCGCTAACGAGCTCGACCTTGCCTTTGTTTCCGGCAACGTGAGTCTTTATAACGAAGCGGCGAATGGATCGGCGATTCCGGCATCGCCGATCGTCGCCTGTATCGGCGCTATCGAGGACGTTGGCGGCGTCGTTACGCCCGGTCTCAAGGAGGCCGGATCGACGTTGCTGTGGATCGGCAGCCGCGAGCTCTTGACCGGAGGCTCCGTACTCGGCGAACTCCTTGGAAGAAGCGATCCGCTGCCGAGCATCGCGTATCCGGCGGAACGAGTCGCCATCGCCATCGTGCGCCAAGCGAACGATCTTGGCGTACTGCGCTCGTGCCGCGCGATTGGTGACGGCGGAATGCTGACCGCGCTGGCGCGCTTAGCCTTCGATGCCATGCTGGCCGGCCGCCGCGTCGGCGCCGAGATTGACTTTGGCAATCCGCTCTGCGAAGCCGGCGGCTTTCTCTGTGAGGTCAGCGACGCGTCGGTCGTTGACCTCACCGGCACCTCGCCG
>CAZMPP010000071.1:0-10326 GCA_964568035.1 uncultured bacterium | reverse complement strand
CAGGCCGTGTATCCAGACGTGACTGCCCGGCCGTCGCACCGTCGGCAGAGTCCTTCTGCTCCAGATAGTGAGCGTCGTTAGTCGCGACGATTGGAATGGAGAGCTCGCGAGCCACCCGTACCAAGCCATCGTTGATGGTATCTTGCTCGGGCATGCCGTGGCGCATCACTTCGATGTAGAAGCGATCGCCGAAGATATCCACATATGCCTTGGCGTTGCGCACCGCGGCCGCGTAATCGCCGCGCAGGATCGGTGCGGCGACGAGTCCCGACATGCAGCCGGAAAGGACGATCAGGCCGTCGTGATGTTTGGCGAGCAACTCCAGATCGACGCGCGGCTTGTAGTAGTATCCCTCCAAAAAACCCTTGGAGACCAGCGCGATCAGATTGCGGTAGCCGATCAAGTCGGCGGCCAGCAGCGTCACGTGCCCTTCGTCGCGCATAGTGCGATCGAGACGCCCGCGGGGAGCGATGTACGCCTCACAGCCGAGAATCGGCGTTAGCCGCATCTCTCGCGCTGCATAATAAAACTCCATCGCGCCGTACATGACGCCGTGATCGGTCAAGGCCAGCGCGGTCGCGCCCGACTCAGCGGCGCGGCGGCAAAGTCCTGCCCGCAGGTCTCCCGGACGATCGATTCGGCAGGCCCCGTCGAGCAGCGAGTACTCCGAATGAACGTGCAGGTGCACGAACTGCGAGGACACGCCAAAGTTTACCGTGTCTCACGCGAGCGGACCTCTTTACGCCAAGCCCGGCAAGTTGACGGAAACGCCGGCTTTGGTCGCGAACGAGCGCCGCCGAAAGGAGCACCGATCCATGCAACTCGAGCCGTATCTCTTCTTTCACGGACGCTGCGAGGAAGCGCTCAACTTTTACAAGCAGTGCTTAGGCGGCGAGATTACCGAGCTCAATCGTTTTGCCGGATCCCCGATGGAATCCGAAGTCTCCGCCGACTATAAGAACAAGATCATGCACGCCAGCTTTGAGTCCGGCGAGGTCAAGTTCATGGCCTCAGACGGGCGTCCCGGTCCCGGGCCCGACGGCGAGGACGACGTCGCGCTCTCGCTGTCGACCAGCGACGCAGCGGAAGGCGAACGTGTCTTTAGCGCGCTCGCCGAAGGCGGAACCATCGAGATGCCGTTTGCCGATCAATTTTGGGGCGGCAAGTTCGGTTCGCTCACCGACCGCTTCGGCGTTCAGTGGATGATCAGCGCCCGATAGCCGAGAGCTCCCAGCGGTAACCGTCGGGGTCCTCGAACCACAGGCCGCAATACGGCGAGCCCGGCGCCTGCGGTCCAATTTCGTCGCCTGGGTCCTCGAGGGCCACGCGAGCACGCTTAAGTTGGGCGAGTGCCGCGCGCAGCTCCCGCATGCTGCGCAGGTTAAACGACATGTGCTGGATCGTCGCCGGCCGGGGCACGCCCTTGTTGAGGACGATCGTGACGTTGTCGTTGCTCAGCCCAATGTAACGCTCGTCCTGGAAAATCGTTTCGAGGTCGAAGATCTTGCGCCACCAGCGGGCACTTTTCTTTGGATCGCGCACCGCCAGTCCAAAGTGCCCCACGGCTCCCAGCTTGATCCTCATTGCGTACCCGTACCCGAAATAGCTCCGGCGGCCTGGAGCATCTGCATGACGCGGGGAACCGGCAGCGCGTAGACGGTCGCGCCGTCGCGGCCGGTCATCGTCTGCGCCTCGAAGAGCGCGTCGTAGATCGCCGCTTGAGTCGCTTCCGCGGTCGCCGAGTAGAGCGCGTCGAGCGCGTCGTCGTCCTCGACGATCGGACTCTTTGGCGCGGCGACCGTGAAGTCGGCTACGCGTTCGAAAACGTGCGAGGTCGAAAAAGCGATGATCAAGTCGCCGCTCCCGACCGACGATGTCAGCCCGGTCCGTGCCATCCCCATCGAAGCCCGAAGCGCCAGCGCGCGAAGCTGCCGGCTGTCGAGGGGCGCGTCGGTCGCAATGACGATGATGATACTGCCGCTGCCGAGCCGTCCGCGCAGAGCCGTGCGCTTGGGGTAGACGGGCCGCAACTCGCCGGCCAGCTTCTGTCCCACCGGCACCCCGACGATTGTAAGCTGGCGCCGGCTGCTCCCCGTGTTGTCGTTGACCATGACCCCGACACGGTATCCGCCCTGGTCGCCGGCGGTTACGCGAGAAGCCGAGCCGATCCCGGCGCGAAAGCCGAAGGCGTTCATTCCCGTCCCGGCGCCGACGCTGCCGCGAGCGAACTGTCCGGGTGCCGCGGAGTCGAGCAGGCGAACCACATCTGCGGCGCTTACGCTGCGCGCCTGGATGTCGTTGAGCAGCGCGTCGTCGCATTCGGCCACTACTGGGAGTGGCACATCGTCACCTCGGCCCACCTTGGGGTGGTGCTCGATCACCCAGCTCACTACCCCATCGCCGGCACGCCCGATGTCGAGCGTATCAGTCAGAACGACCGGCTCCTCGAGGTACCCGGACTCCTCGATCCAATGCGTTCCCGTCATCTCGCCGTTACCGTTGAAAGCAAAGAAAGCGGCCGAGACCTTGTGATCCCAGGGGTCGGCGTTGGGCAGCACGGCCGTCGCGCCGGTCCGGATGTCGCTGCCCTCGATCTTGGTGACGTGCCCAACCTGCACGCCGGCGACATCGGTGATTGCATCCAACGGCCCGGACGCGAATAATCCAAAGTGAAACGGTAAAACGGCGCCGGCAGGCGCGGTCGCCAGGGCAAGCGCGAGCGCCGCGCAGGCAGGAATCACTAGCTTGGAACGCATCCGCGTTGCATTGGATTCCGCCAAAGTCCGGCCTGCAGGCGCGTCCGTCAACCGCGGGAAAGCAATAATCAAATCCCGTCAGATTAAGAGGAGGGTCCGTCATTCTTTCGGTTCCGGAGAAACTCAAGGTCGCAAAGCTGTGGGAGAACCTATCCGTCCCCGAGCTGATCGAACAGACGCTGGCGCGCGGCGAGGGCGTGCTCGGCGAGGACGGCCAGCTCATCGTCGACACGCGGCCGCATACCGGGCGCTCCCCCAAGGACAAGTTCTTTGTCCGCGAGCCATCGAGTGAGGCCCACATCGACTGGAACGACGCGAACCAGGCGATCGACGAAGCCAAGTTCGAGGCGCTCTGGGATCGCGTGACGGCCTATCTCTCGGAACGGGAAGCCTACTCGCTGGACTGTTACGTCGGAGCCGACGAACGCTATCGCGTTCCGCTGCGCGTCTACACCGAGTTGGCCTGGCACAACCTCTTCGCGCGTCACCTCTTCATCACACCCGAGAACCCCGATCCCAACTTTACGCCCGAGTTCACCGTCGTCGACGCCGCGCTATTCCAAGGCAGTCCCGAGCGCGACGGCACGCGGACCGGCACGTTCATTTTGGTGAACTTCGCCCGGCGCATCATCTTGATCGGCGGGACCCGCTACGCCGGCGAAATCAAAAAGTCGGTCTTTACCGTGATGAACTATCTGCTGCCGCTGCGCGAAACGCTGCCGATGCATTGTTCCGCCAACGTCGGCCGCGCCGGCGACGTTGCTATCCTCTTCGGCCTCTCGGGAACCGGCAAGACGACCCTCTCCTCGGATTCGACGCGCCCGCTTATCGGTGACGACGAGCACGGCTGGTCAGCCGACGGCGTCTTTAACTTCGAAGGTGGCTGCTACGCCAAGGTCATTCGTCTTTCGGCGACGGCCGAGCCCGAAATCTGGGCCGCGACGCATCGCTTTTCGACGGTGCTAGAAAACGTGGTTTTCGACGAGCGCACGCGCGCGCTCAACGTCGACTCGGACGAGAAGACCGAGAATACCCGTGCCGCCTACCCGCTCGAGTACATCCCTAATGTGGTGAAGTCGAGCAAGGCCGGCCATCCCTCGACGATTATCATGCTCACCGCAGACGCGTTCGGCGTGCTGCCCCCGATCGCGAAGTTATCGCGCGAGCAAGCGATGTATCACTTCCTCTCCGGTTACACCGCCAAGGTCGCCGGCACCGAGCGCGGCATCAGCGAGCCGCAGGCCACGTTCTCAACGTGCTTCGGTGCGCCGTTCATGGTCCATCACCCGACCGTTTACGCGCGCCTGCTCGGCCGCAAGATCGACGAGCACGAGGTATCGTGCTGGCTGGTCAACACCGGCTGGACGGGCGGTCCCTACGGCGTCGGCCACCGCATGTCCATCGCCCACACGCGCGCTATGGTCAACGCGGCAATCGAGGGACGTATTCCGGGAGAGTACGAGACCGAGCCCTTCTTCGGTTTGGCCATCCCCAAGAGCGTTCCGGGGGTGCCGCAAGAGGTGCTCAATCCGCGCAACGCTTGGGCAGACAAGGCCGCCTACGACGAGCAAGCGCGCAAGCTCTCACAGCTGTTCTTCGATAACTTTAAGCGCTTCGAGATGCACGTCAGCGAGTCGGTCAATGCGGTCGCGATACGCCCGCTTGCTAGGTCCTAATCCCGGCTTCACGCGCCACTCGCCCCGAGCCTGTAGTATCGAGGCCATGAAGATCAACCTCCTGAGCGCCGCCGCCTTCGTTGTGGCGCTCGCTATTCCGCTGGGCGCGAGCGCTCAGCAAAACCAAAATTCCGGCGGACACGGGCATCATGCAACGACGACGCCCAGCCACGCGAAGATCTCGCATCGCTGGCAAAAACGGCTCGGCAGCCTGAACTTATCGAGCGATCAACAGCAGCGCGTTCAATCACTTATCGACCGCTATTCTCAAGATCATCCCGAAGGAAGCCCGCGCGATCCTGGCTCGAGCCGCGAGCTGCGAAAGCAGATCATGGGCGTGCTGAACAGCGACCAGCAGAATCAGTATCATCAAGAGATGCGTCAGCGCCATTCGAAGGGGCATCACTCCGACCAGTCCCAAGGCGGACAGCAGCAATATCAGGGCAACCCACAGCAGCAAGATCAGGGCGGCCCGCAGCAATACCAGGGCGGTCCGCAAGGCGGCCCTGGGCCGTATCAGAATCAAGGCCCGCCGCAGGGCGCGCAAGGTCCACCGCCAGGCGAGCAGGGCCCGCCGCAAGATCAAGGTCCTCCGCCGGGAAACGCGCCTCCGGCGTAACTCTCGCGCGGGGCGAACTCGCGTTTTAGGGGAATGAAGGTTTGCCTATGCGACCGGCAGCCTTCACCGCGGCACTCTCCTTTCTCGTTATACTCGGCGCGTGCGCGCAGACTGGAACCCCGCCGGGTTCCGGAGCTTCAACCAACGCCCCACCATACGCCGGTTCACGTGCCGGCGTTTGCGGTGCCCGCGAGTACGCTGCAACGTCTTCGCGTGCTTCGCGCGTGGTCACGAGCCTAAAGGTTCCCAACGGGTTCACCATCGAGACAATCGCTTCGATCGGCGACGCGCGCGAGCTCGCCGCACTTCCCAACGGCGATCTGATCGTCGGAACCACAGGCAGCAACGTCTACATCGTTGCCGACGCCGAAGGCGCGGCTGCAACGCCGCAGGTATTTGCTTCGATAAACGATTCACTCGCCGCCGGCATTGCGTTCACCGCCGCGCGCTGCGAGATCTACGTCGCCACTGAGAATCACGTCTGGCGAATTCCGTATCACGGCGAACGCAAGGCGAGTCAGGTACATAAAATCGCCGACGTGAGAACCGGCCCCATCGCGCCCGGAACCGACGGCGACATTCACACGACGACGTCGGTAGCGTTCACCGACGGTCACGTTTACGCCGCGGCCGGCTCGTCGTGCAATGCCACGATGGACAACGGCAAGCAACCCTGCACCGAGGTCGATCCGACGCGCGCTGCCGTTTCGATCATGAAGCCAGACGGAAGCGATTTTAATCAGCGGGCGAAACGCGTTCGCAATGCCATCGCGCTCGCCGTTAATCCCGAGACCACCTCGCTCTGGATCGGCGGCGCCGGCCAAGACGACCTTCCTTCGGGACATCCGTACGAATATCTCGACGATCTTTCCGCGCATCCCGGCGATGCCGATTACGGCTGGCCCGTCTGCGAGGAGAACCATCACGTTTACTGGCCGGGCTACCACTGCGGGAAGACGGTCGCCCCGCTGGTCGAGCTGCCCGCCTACTCGACGATTATCGGCGCGACGTTCTATCCGCTGCATCAAACCGGCCGCTACGCCTTCCCGTCGAAATATCGTGGCGGTCTCTTTGCGGCGGCACACGGTTCGTGGCACACCGATCGCAACGGCTGCAACGTCGATTCACCTCGCGTTGTCTTCGTCGCGATGAAAGGCGATTCGCCGGTGAAAGACGTCGATTGGAACGACCCAACCAAACAGTGGAGCGAGTTCGTCACCGGTTTTCAAAGCGGCTGCAACGCGCGCATCGGCCGCGCCACTGGGATAGCCGTCGGACCAAAGGGCAGCCTCTTTATCGCCGACGATCGCGCCGGTGTCATCTATCGCGTCCGCCCCACCCACTGAAGCGAACGGCATGTCCGATGCATTAGGCATTCTCGTCGGGGGCGGACCGGCGCCGGGAATCAACGGCGTAATCGCCTCTGCCGCGATGGAAGCCTTTAAGTGCGGACTCCGCGCGGTCGGCATTTACGACGGCTATCGCGACCTCGCTGCCGGCCGCACGCCGCAGACCGTGGAACTCACCTTCGACCGCGTATCGCGAATTCACACCGCCGGCGGCTCGATCTTGCGGACCTCGCGCACCAATCCGGCCAAAGATGATGCCACGCTCCAGCGTAGCGTCGCCTCGCTGCAGGCGCTGGGACTGCGTTATCTCGTCTGCATCGGTGGCGACGACACGACGTACGGCGCGGCGAAGATCGCCGAACGTACGAAGGGGCGCATCGGCGTGGCGACCGTCCCCAAGACTATCGATAACGATATTCCGCTGCCGGAAAACGCGCCGACCTTCGGCTTCGAAACCGCGCGCTCGGTAGGCGCCGGGATTCTCGAGAGCTTGATGGAGGACGCGCGCACGACAGAACGCTGGTACGTCGTCGTCTGCATGGGGCGCAAATCCGGATCGCTTGCCCTGGGTATGTGCAAAGCGGCCGGCTCGACGTTGGCGATTCTGCCCGAAGAGTATCCCGAAAAGGCTACGCTGGCTTCGGTTACGGACACGATCGTCGGCGCCATCATCAAGCGCCGCGCCTTCGGCCGCAGTCACGGCATCGCCGTCGTTGCCGAGGGCATCGCCGAACGTATTTGGGACGACGTCTTCAGTACCGGGGAGAACCTCGGCCGCGACTCCTTCGGCAACGTGCGACTCGCCGACGTTCCGCTCGGCATCGTGTTGCGCGACGCGGTGCGCAGCCGCCTCGAAGCGATCGGCGTAGACTCGGTCGTGCACGCTAAAGATATCGGCTACGAACTGCGTTGCGCCAAGCCGGTTCCGTTCGACGTCGATTACACGCGCACGCTGGGGTACGGTGCGGTGCGCTATCTCGTCGACGGCGGCAGCGGCGCGCTCATCGCGCTCGAGGGCGGCAACGTTCGTCCGATTTCCCTGGAAGATCTGCTCGATCCGGCGACCGGACGCATTCGTACGCGTCAAGTAGATTTAACGACCGAAGCCTATCGTGTCGCTCGCGATTACATGGTCTATCTCGAGCCGTCGGACTTCGCCGATGCTAAGAAGCTGGAGGTCTTGGCGGCCCAGACGAATCTTGCTCCGGCAGCATTTAGCGACGCCTTCGAGCCGGTCGCGCGACCGTAGCGCTACGAGGCCTTCCCGACGATCATTCGCCCCGCGTGCGGGAGCTTCTCGATAACGCTGAGATCGAGCCCCAGATTATCGGCGAGCAGCCGCTTTGGATTCGATGCCAGCCATGACGAGATCGAGATCTCTTGGTAATCGGGGCTATTGAAGGCCACCAGAATTCGCGTCGGCTCGTTGCCGATCTGCCGGATGTAGTGGCCGAATCCGCGATTGATAAAGGCGACGTCGCCCGGACCAAACTCATCTTGCCGGTATTTTCCATTTGCACCGAAGATGCCGATCTCGGAGCGGCCGGAAATATAGTACTGCCATTCGTCGGCATTGGGATGCCAATGCAGCTCGCGTAGTCCTCCCGGCTCCATCGTCAGCAGCACGCCGGTGATGGTCGATGAGATTGGAAACTGCTGCTGCGACACGAGCTGCTCCGTGCCGCCGGCGAACCGCATGATGGGCGCTGCACCCAGGCGGAACTTGTGATTAAGCTGGCTCGGCTCGAGATTGGGATTGAGCGGATCGGGCGCCAATGCCGGCGGCACCTCGCCCTGAACGATATAGACTTCTTCTTTCGGAAGCTGTGCCAGCACGTCGGCCGGCAGGCTCAAGTTTTGCGCGAGCACGTCGGCCGGCGTGCGCGCCAGCCAGTCGGTGATGCTGAACGTGCCGAACTCGGAGAATCGTCCGTCGTCAAAGACGAGCAGAAAGTGACACTCCTGAGGTCCGAGCCCTTGAATTGAGTGACCGTGTCCTTTGGGAAAATACCATACGTCGCCCGGGCCAAAGTCGGAGATCTCCGCGTCGCCCGACGGTGCGATTACCGTTACACGACACCGTCCGCCGATGACGTAAGCCCACTCTGCCGCGATCGCGTGCCAGTGCAGCTCGCGAAGCGCGCCCGGTTCCAGGCGCATCGAAACCGCGGCGAAGCTCGTCGAGACCGGAAACTCGTTGACCGTATGCTGACGCGCCGAGCCGGCGGCACCGCTCCACCCGCTCGCTTTTTCAAGCTCGAACTTAAAGTTCGGAAGACCGGCCATTATTGGCCCTGCGGCGCGGCCGCACCGAGCGAATCGATCAGCGCCTGCGCCTTCGAGGCGCCGGTCTCGTCGTTGACGATACGGTAATGCTTGAGCGCGGTCTGCGCCGAGGTGCGCGCCTCGGCGGTGTTGCCCAGCTTTGCCTCGATCTGCGCGCGCAGCAAATGTCCGTCGGCGTCGTCCACGTCCGTGGCGATGTATTGATCGGCGTTCTTCAGCGCGTCGGCATACGACCCGGCGCTGAGGTCCGCTTCGGCGATCCAGTAATAAGCGTTATTGTCGGTCGGGTCGAGCCGCAGAGCGGTGGTGAAGTCGGCGATCGATGCCTTGTAGTTCTCCTGGAGATATTCCGCTCGCGCGCGATAAAAGAACGCCGTATCAAGATTTGGGTTAATCGCCGCAGCGGCGCTGCAGTCGGCCATCGCATTGGCGAACTGGCCTAACGCGGTGTACGCGCGGCATCGACTCACGAGCGCCGTCGCGCTCGACGGCGAGATCGTCAGCGCTTCGTTGGAATCGGCCAATGCCGCCTTGGGATTCCCCTGAACGAGGTCGATGCGAGCGCGAACGCGGTAAGCGTACGCGAGCTTCGGCTCGAGTTCGATGGCTTTGTTGCAATCTTGGAGCGCGCGTTGATTCTGGTCGAGATGAAAATAGGACTCGCAGCGTGACGCGTAGGCGTAGGCGAAATCCGGATTCACGCCGAGCGCGGCTGTGTAATCGGTAATTGCGGTCTGGTGATCCCCGAGCGCCTCGTAGTCGTCGCCACGGTCGACGAGCGCCGCCGCGTCGTTCGGATGCGCCTTGAGATAAGGGTCGAGGACGGCGATCGACTCTTTGAACTTACCGTCGTTATAGAGCTGCTCTGCTTGGGCGACTTCCGGCGCCGTAGCGGCCGGCGCGGCCGCCGTCGCGATTAGAAAGAGCGCTGCAGATAAGATGGGCCAGAGCGCGCGATACATCGTGGGTCCCCCCAAGGAAAGCAATCAGCCCGCCGCAAGTTAGCGGCGGGCTGATTGTTTCCGAAATAATCTGGCACCGTCCTACTTTCGAGGGGCCCTGCGGCCCGACTATCATCGGCGCTGGCGGGCTTAACTGCCGTGTTCGGGATGGGAACGGGTGGGACCCCGCCGCCATGGGCGCCAGAAACCTTGGTCCCCGAGCGCGATGGCGAGCCGGAGCTCGAGCCGATCGCGTCGGGAAGCTTTAAATCTGTACAGAGAAGAACTTCCAGGTGCTCACACGACGGCGTATTATCAAAATTTCCGAGCGATTAGTACCGGTCAGCTCCACGCCTTACGACGCTTCCACCTCCGGCCTATCAACGTGGTAGTCTACCACGACTCTTCACCCTTTCGGGATTGAGATCTCATCTTGGAGTCAGTTTCACGCTTATATGCTTTCAGCGTTTATCTGATCCGAACATAGCTACCCGGCTATGCTCCTGGCGGAACAACCGGTTCACCAGAGGTTCGTTCGACCCGGTCCTCTCGTACTAGGGTCCAATCTCCTCAAATCTCCTACGCCCACAGCGGATAGGGACCGAACTGTCTCACGACGTTCTGAACCCAGATCGCGTACCGCTTTAATGGGCGAACAGCCCAACCCTTGGGACCTACTACAGCCCCAGGATGCGACGA
>CAZMPP010000070.1:0-10478 GCA_964568035.1 uncultured bacterium | reverse complement strand
CGAACGCACGCTGCACTGCAGCATCCCGGCGACATCGCGGCGCTCATCTTGGAGCCCGTGCAGGGACGCGCGGGATGCATCCGTCCCGTCCCCGGTTACTTGACGGCGCTGCGGCGCATCTGCGACGAGCTCGGGATACTCCTGGTCATGGACGAGATTTACACGGGTTTTGGGCGCACCGGACGCTGGTTTGCGTTCGAGCGCGAAGGTGCGATTCCCGACGTTCTCTGTATCGGAAAAGCCTTCGGCTCCGGGTTTCCAATCAGCGCCGCCGTGGGCCGCCCGGCCGTTATGGATGCATGGCCCCGCTCGACCGGAGAGGCGCTGCACACCTCGACCTACCTCGGAAACCCAATCGGCTGCGCCGCAGCTCTGGCGACGATCGCCGAGATGCAGCGTCTCGAATTGCCTCAGCGCGCCGCACGGCTAGGTAACGAACTTGCGGCGCGATTGCAAGACCTGCGGAAGCACCGCGACGTCGCCGAGGTCCGCGGCTGCGGACTCTTTTGGGCCGTGCAGGTACGCGGCGCGTCGGTCGCCCGCGCCGCAGTGAAAGGCGCGCTCGCGCGCGGAGCGATCTTTCTGCAGTCGGGGGTTGCGGGCGACTCCATCACGATTGCGCCGCCATTAACGATCGCCCAGGAGCAGCTGTTGCGGGCGGTCGACATTCTCGAGGAGAGCCTTCCATGAAGCCGTATCGCGTAGGCATCGTCGGCTCCGGCTTCGGCGCGGTCGCGCATCTGCCGGCGCTGGCTCACCATCCCGACTTTACCGTCGTGGCCATCGCTTCGCCGACGAATGCGGCAAGGATTGCCCGCGAAAAGCACATCGCCAATGCTTATGATTCCGCAGCGGCGATGCTCGCGGACTGCGAGCTCGACGTCGTGACGGTAGCCTCGCCGCCGTTTTCACATCACGCCGACGTTTTCGCAGCGCTAGCCGCCGGGAAGCATGTGATGTGCGAAAAACCGTTCGCCCTCTCCGTCGAGGACGCACGGGAAATGCTCGATGCATCGCGAGAGGCCGCAACGCTCTGCGGCGTTGCCCACGAGTTCCGCTTCGTTCCACAAATTCAAGCGATCAAGGAGCTGTTGGTCAATAAGCATCTCGACCCGCCGCGCGAGCTTGAGTTGACGCTGTTGCGCGGCAATCTTCGCCGTTCCGAACGCCGTTCGCGCAGTTGGTGGTTCGAGCGCGAGCGCGGCGGCGGTCTCGCCGGTGCGGCGCTTTCGCATCTCATCGACCAAGCCAACTGGTTCGCGGCGCGCCCGGCGCAGCGCGTTGCCGGATTTCTGCGCACGGCTAACCCGGAACGCCAGGACGAACGCGGGCTCTTCACTTCTACGGTTGACGACGGCGCTTTTGCCGTCATCGACTATGGGGACGGCTTAGTGGCGCGGATCACCGTCGACGGAACTACCGCTGTAGAAAGCTTTACCTGCGCGGCCCACGGCGAGGGCCGGACTGCAGTCGCAAGCGGCCCAACTATCACCGATCTTGTGCTCTATACCATCGAGGAAGAGTCAACCGACGAGCTCGCCTGCAAACCCTCGCCCTTCGCGAAGCACGAACCGCTCCACAGCCACGTCCCGTATTTGATGGACCTCTACGAAGAACTCGCTAAAGCCATCGAAGGCAAGCCCAACGAGCTCCCCACGTTCGAGGACGCACTCGCCACGCAAAAAATCCTCGCGTCACTTGGATACGGTAGTTAATACTCGTTTTGCTTGGGCGTTACGGAAGGCCGCGCAGGTGGCGCCAGAGGATGTTGAGCGCCATCGTCGTGGCGCGGCTCACGATCGCGTCGCGGTCGCCACGAAACTGAAACTTCGAAGTTCGCATGCCGTCGCCGTCGGCTAAGCCGAACCATACCAGACCGACGGGCTTCTCCGGAGTGCCGCCGCTCGGGCCGGCGACACCGGTCGTCGAGAGCGCCACGTCGGCCCCAAGCCGGTCGCGTGCGCCGCGTGCCATCTCTCGTGCCGTCTCTTCGCTAACCGCGCCGAAACGGTCGATAGTCGCGGCGTCGACGCCGAGCTGCGCGATCTTCACGGAGTTGTCGTAGGCTACGATGCCGCCGGCGAAGCTTTTCGAGGCGCCCGGTACGCTCGTCAGAGCCGCGGAAACTCGCCCCCCGGTGCAGGACTCCGCAACCGCCAGCGTTCGTCCCTGCGCTTGGAGCAGATCGTGAACCACGCTCTGCGGCGTGTCCGCATCCGCACCGAAGACGTAGCACTCGAGACGACGCTCGATCTCCGATTGCAGCGGACCGATCATTTCTTCGGCTTCCTGTGCCGATGCCGCTTTCGCCATGACCTTGACGTCGGCCCGAAAATCGTGCGCCAGGACGGCAATCTTCGGATTCTCTCCCTCGCGAAAAAGATCGTCGATGCGCTTGTCGAGATCCGACTCGCCCAGACCAATCGTGTGAATAACCCGCGTTACGATCGTCGCGCCGCTACCGAGGCGCTCGCGCAGAAACGGCATGACGCGATCGATCAGCATCGGCTTCATCTCGCGCGGGACGCCGGGCATCGAGGCCACGAACTTTCCCTCCGCATCGAAGGCGATGAAGCCCGGCGCCGTGCCGTTGGGATTATCCAGCGGTATACTTCCCGACGGAAGTTCCGCCTGTTTGCGGTTGTTCTCGGGCATGGGGCGCCCCATCGCCGCAAACATCTTCTTCATTTGCGTCAGCGCCGGCTCGTAGAGTTCGACGCCCAAACCGAATGCAAGACAGACGGCGTCTTTCGTGAGATCGTCGATCGTCGGCCCCAACCCCCCCGTCGTCAGTACTCCGTCGGCACGCCGTAGCGTGTCGCGAATCAGCGCGGCAATGCGTTCGCGGTTGTCTCCGACAGCCTGCGTATGCCGCACGTCGATCCCCGCCTCGGCGAGCCGCTGTGCGATAAACGCCGAATTGGTATCGACGAGTTGCCCCAACAGCAGCTCGGTACCGATGGCTACGATCTCAAGGCTCGGCATCGTCGAACCACTCCGGATACTCGAAACGCACTCCGGCGCGGAAACCGCGAGCCGCTTCGATCATGGCTTCACGTCGAACGGCGGACTCCTCGGGAGCGGGATGCTCCGCCTGCGTGCGCTCGCGCATCTCGGCCAGCCGTGCGATGAATCGCGTAAAGCGGGCATCCATCGCTCGGGTCAGCGCGTTCTTGAGAACCTTGCCGACGCGCGGTGCGAGTCCGGTCGTCGAGATCGCGATGCGTACCGGACCGGCCTTCGCGATCGCCGTCATGGCTACGAATCCAAAACGCGGCTGATCGATGCAGCAGAGCAAAAAACGATGCCGGTCGGCGAGCTCCCGGAGCCGCGCCGACAGCGCGGCGTCTTGCGGCGTCGAGATAACGAAGAAGGCCTCAGCGACGTCGTCATCGCGCAACGCGCCGGCGTCGTAGATGCGGCGGACGGCCGCGCCGGATTCCTCCAGCATCGCACTCTTCTCGACGGCCTCGCGATCGTCGGCGGCGCCGATTACCACGCAAAGCCGTCCGTCGAGGTTGAGGCTTACCGGAAAGAACGGTTTACGCATGGCGCCACCTTTTAGTAATCCACCGGTCGAAGATAAAACTCGTTGATGGCCGTGTTCGACAGCATCGCCGTCGTCGGCAGGTGGCGTTTCCAGTGCGTCGCATCGACACGATGGCGAACCAGTGCGACCTCGTCTGCTTCGAACCCGCGCTCGACCATCGCCGCATCGCTGTACCCGAGCAGAAGCTGCGCTAAAATCGCGTCGGCCCGCGCGTAGCTGATGCCGAGATCGGCCTCGTCGGTCTGATCGGCCACGAGATCCGCGCTCGGCGCCTTTTCGATGAGCGCTTTAGGCACGCCGAGGTGGCGCGCTAGTTCCCATACCTGGCTTTTAAAGAGATCGCCGAGCGGATTGACCGGCGGTGTGTCGTCCGCATGCCAGGTAAAGTATCCCAGCAAACGCTCCGTCTTGTTCCCCGTACCGATCGGCAGGGCGTCGAGCTTGGCGGATTGATCGAAGAGCACCAGCATGCGCGTGCGCGCCATCACGTTGCCGCGCCGGCGTGCGTCGGCATCAGGTTCGTATTGCAAGTAGCCGTTGACTGCCGCGGTGATCTCGATTGTGCGCGCGTGAATTCTCAACGCGTCGACGACCAGCTGGGCGTCGGCGAGGCTCGACGGGCTCGAGGTCGCATAGGGCAACCGGAACGCGTAGACGTTCTCCGGCCCCAGCGCTCGCGCGCAAAGATACGTCGTCACCGCCGAATCCACGCCACCCGACAGACCGACGACGGCGCGTAAAATTCCGCGGCGCACGCTGAGCTCGTCGCGAAGGAACGCGACCAGCCACTCGGCGGTGACCGCCGGATCGATCTCCGGTGGTTGCGTCGACGGACGCGGCGCTTCAAAGACCGGAAGCATCGGGAGGCTCGCGCGGCACGGGAAGTTCCGGATCGAGCAGCAGATCGGGAAGGACGGCGCGCAGGTCGCCCAGCAACGGCAGGCTCGCCCGCGCGAGATCAATTTCGCGCAAATCAAGATCGGCACGCACGATGCCGGCTTCCAGCACCGGAGCCTGGACGAGGATGTTGCCGCGCGGATCGATGACGCAAGACGATCCGGTCATCCCCTTACCGCCTTCGAACCCGGTGAGCCCAGCGTAAATCACGAAGAGCCCATGCTCGGCGGCGATGGAGCGCAGAATCTGGCGCCACTGCGCGATGCTTTCGATCTCGCCTTCACCTTCGATTCCGCGGCCCGGCGAAGCGCTGGGAATAATCAGGATGCGGGCTCCCTTGACGGCGGCAAACGTCGGTACGATGGTATGCCACGCGTCCTCGCAGATTAGCATGGCGGCGCGCCCGAACTCCGTTTCGAAGACCCCGATTCCTCGTCCGCGCGACAGAAAACGCTCTTCGTCGAAAACGCCGTAGGTCGGAAGAAAAAGTTTACGATGAAGGTGCACGATCCGCTGACTCCGCGCATCGACGTGCAGGTACATCGCACTGTTGTAATACGTGCCGTCGTCGTTCTCATAGAAACCCGCGACCAGATCGACGGGCCGGTCGCACGCATCGCGCCATTGCTCGGCGAGGTCGGCGGCCAGATCGTCCGCGCGAAGCGCCAACTCGTAAACCGCGCCCTCCAGGAAGTATCCGGTCAGCCCGGCTTCCGGGAGCACCACCAAGTCGGGCGGATCGTCGGCTAGCTGCGTAAACGCCGATCCGACCGCATCGAGGTTCTGCCGGTACTCTCCCTTGGCCGGCTTGATCTGCAGGATCGCAACGCGCGCGCGCACGCGTGCATCACTCACTCGCGACGCTCGTCGCCAGCTCGAGCTGCTCGTCGCCCGGCGCCTTGGTTCCGAGCTGCGCCGCGCAGATCTCAGCCGGATAGGTCCAGATCTCGGCCAGCGTCGGATGCAGGTGCGGAATGCGCATAAACTCGTCGACCGTCGCGTTGAAACGCATCGCTACGATCATCTCGTGAATCAGCTCCGAACCTTGCGGACCAATGACCGTCGCGCCCAGGATGCGCCCGCTCGTCGCATCGGCCATGATCTTGACGAAGCCTTTCGTCTTCCCCAAGCACTGTGCCTTACCGTGCTCGGCGAAGTCGTAACGCCCGACGACGTAGCCGACACCGCGCTCGCGCAACTCTTTCTCGCTCATTCCGGCGACGGCGACCTGCGGATCGGTGAAGATCGTGTGCGCGCCCACCAGCCCGTATTCGGCGACTTCGGAAGCGTCCTGGCAGGCGTTCCGCGAGGCGACCTCGCCTTGGTAGATCGCAACGTGAACGAGCATATGATCGCCGATCACGTCGCCCACGGCAAAAATATTCGGATTGCTCGTCCGCAGCGTCGAGTCAACGGCGATTCCGCCGGCCGGGTCGTATGCAACGCCCGCACTCTCAAGCGAGAGACCTGCGGTATTGGCTACGCGTCCGAGCGCGTAGAAAATCTCCGCGCCTGCCGCTTCGTGCTCGATGCCGTCCCGCCGGTACCGAACGACCTTCTGCGCGCCTTCGCGCCGCACGTCCAGCAGCGTCGTCTCGGTAACGACGTTTATGCCTTCGCCGCGGAAGTACTCGGTCAGCGCGCCGCCGACGTCGTCGTCGGTGTGCGTCAGCAGATGGTTACTGCGAATCAGAATCGTTGTCTGCGCGCCCATCCGCGTCAGAAACTGGCCTAGCTCGCAGGCCGTATAGCCGCCGCCCAGCACGACGACCGATTTCGGGATGCTCTCGAGCTCGAGGACTCCGTCGCTATCCACGTAACCGGTTTGCGACATCCCGGGAATCTCGCTGGGTGGAATCACGCTGCCGGTAGAGATGATAAACTTCGGCGCCTCGAGGACGACGTCGTCGCCGACCGCCAGTTGCGTAGGGGAAAGAAAGCGCGCCGCCCCGGAGTAGAGCGGAAACTGGGCGATGCCCTCAATGCGGTAGTCGGCAAACTCTTTGACCAGCGCGCGCTTGCGCGCGGCGATGAAGGGAACGTCGACGCTTATGCCCTCGACGCCAATCCCCAGTACGTGTGCCTCCCGGGCGTCGGCAAGCGCGTCGCTCGATGCTAAGAACGCTTTGCTGGGCATGCAGCCGCGCAAAATGCAAAGGCCGCCCAACGGTCCCGGATCGACGAGTGCGACGTCGCACCCGAAATCGCGGCCCGTCCGCGCGGCCGCATAACCGGCCGACCCCGCACCGACGACGACGAGGTCGTGCCGGTGCGCAGCGCTCGCCATTTTAAGCGTCGTGTCTCTTTAGCGCCCCGGGCGCGCGACGAGCCGATGCGTCGAGTCGATAAAGCGCACCGTTCCGCTGGAGTGCACTAAAATCGAGTGCGTACGCGCCTGGTTGCCGAAGAAGCGCACTCCCCGTACGAGGTCGCCGTCCGTGATGCCGGTCGCGCAGAAGATCACGTCGTCGCTTTTCACCAAATCGTCGAGTTCCAAGACGCGATTGAGGTCGCCGAAGCCCATCGCGCGCGCGCGGTCCGCTTCGTCGTCGTTACGCGGCTGCAGCCGGCCCATCAAATTGCCGCCGAGGCATTTCAATGCGGCAGCGGCGAGCACGCCTTCCGGAGCGCCGCCCGTTCCCATCGCAACGTGGATGCCGGTGGAATCTATGGCCGTCGCGATGCACGCGTCGACGTCTCCGTCGGAGATCAAGCGGATGCGTGCGCCGGCGGAGCGCACCTCGTCGATCAGAGCGGCGTGGCGCGGACGATCGAGGATGATCACGCACACGTCGTTCATCGGTTTTTCCAGTGCGTTGGCAACGGCTTCGAGATTGTCGCGCACCGGCGCGTCGATGTGCACGTACGCCGCTGCTTTCGGTCCCACGGCCAGTTTCTTCATATAGGTGTCGGGTGCGTGAAGCAGGCCGCCGCGCTCGGCGATGGCCATGACGGCGATCGAGTTCGGCAGGCCGTTGGCGACGAGGTTGGTGCCCTCGACCGGATCCACGGCAATGTCCACCTCTTTGCCGCCGATTCCGACCTCCTCGCCGATGTATAACATCGGTGCTTCGTCGCGCTCGCCCTCACCGATAACGATTCGCCCGGCGATCTCCATCTCGCCCAGCGATTCCCGCATCTTCTCTACGGCAGCCTCATCGGCGGCGTCGCGTTCCCCGCGGCCCATCCAGCGTGAGGCGGCCAGCGCCGCGCTCTCGGTAACCTTCACGAAATCCAGCGAGTGCACCGGATGGTTGAGGAGAGCGCGCATGACGGAGCGTGGCATCGCTCAACCCTACAAAGGGAAGCGGCTCATTTCCTGTTAAAGAGGTGTCGGCGTGTCCGCCGGTACCGATCTCTCACAACCATTTCGCGCGCGACTCTTTCGTGGCACCGATCTCCTGACTGCAGGCTGGGCGGCGCTGGCGGCGGTCGCATTGTCCGGCCTCACGCTCGGCTTCTTCGGCTGGTATGCCGTAATCGTCCCCAATCATCACGGTGTCCTCGGCGAGGCCGGCCTCCTAGCCGGAACGGTCGCGGGAATCGCACTTGCCGTCGCTGCGTGGCTCGGATACTCCGCGTATTTTGCCCGGCGCGCGCAAATCACGCCGGTTCGCGCCCTGCAGTACGACGCCGTTACGTGGACGCCGTTCCTCCTACTTTGGCTAACCTTTGTGCTCGCGCCGCAGTTAACGCATGGCGCCCGTCTCTTTGTTTTTGCCGCATCGCTCTTTTGCCTCGGCAAAGTTCTGATCGCCGCTCGCTTTAACCAGACCGTCCGCGAGGTGCTCATCGACTTTGCCGCGACGCGCTTTGCGATCATCATCATCGCCGAGCTCGCCGCAGTGATCATCGGACAACGCGCCGGCACGCACGTGCAGGAGTCGTCGCACGCACTGCTGGCCGTTTGGGGACGCTGGGATGCGGTGCACTATCTGGACATAGCGACCCTGGGTTACCAGGGCACCAACATGGCCTTCTTCCCGCTCTTCCCGTTGCTCATCCGCATCCTCGGGTCGCTGGCGGGAAATCACCTTATTGCCGGGCTCCTCATCTCCAACGCATCGTTTTTCTTCGGGCTGCTCTTCCTCTATAAGCTGCTGGAACACGAATACGACCGCTCCGTTGCGCGTCGCGCGATTTTCTACGTTTCTATTTTCCCGACGGCCGTCTACTTTGCCGCCGTCTACAGCGAATCGCTCTTTTTCATGCTTACCGTCGCCTCGTTCTATTACATGCGATCGCGCGCGTGGTGGCTCGCCGGCATTTTCGGATTCCTCGCGGCACTGACGCGCGTCGAAGGCGTGCTGCTGATCGTCCCCTTCTTGATCGAATGGTTTTCGCAGCAGCGCCCGATCGACACGCGGTCGCGCTTCGGCCTGCTCGGCGGCCTGTTGATTCCGCTTGGACTAGCGATCTACATGGCCTACCTCTGGGTGCTTCGCGCCGACCCGCTCTACTTTTCGCACGTCCAGATTCACTGGAACCGCCACCTCGCGCCGCCCTGGGTGAGCCTGGTCAACGCCTTCGAAAAAGTGGTGCACGCTGCGACGCCGCTGATCGTCGCCAACCAATCGCTGGAGATTGGCTTCACCCTGCTTATGGTTGCCGTCTTGCTGGGCGGCTGGCATGCCTTGCGCCCGTCGTACATTGCCTATATGGCGCTCTCTATTTTGGTGCCGATGTCGACTTCGAATTTAATGTCCATGCCGCGCTTCGCGCTGGTGCTCTTCCCGATGTTCGCGATTTTGGCGCGCTGGGGAGAACGGCCGTGGGTCAATAACGTCATCTTGGCCTTCTCGCTGCCGCTGCTCGGGCTCTTTACCGTGCTCTTCGCGGATTGGTACTGGGTTGCGTAGCGAGACCGCGACGACGTTCGTGCGAGAGTTGAGCCGCCGTCGCGGCGTCCGGCAGTTCATGAAGTTCGGACTCGTCGGCGCGTCGGGAACGGTCGTCAACTTCGTTGCCGCGCACGCGCTCGAAAAGACGACCTCGCTAAGTTGGTTTGCGGATTTTGCCATCGGCTTCATGCTCGGCGGCATATCAAACTACATCTTGAATCGAATATGGACCTTTGGCTCGCGCCGCAACCCGCTGGTCGAGGGCCTTCAATTCCTCGCCGTCTCCGCCGTCGCGCTGCTCTTAGGTAAGGTCGTTTTCGAGCTGGCCGCGCGCACCGGTTTTCATCATTTCACGATCACCTGGTTCGTCGCAACGCTCTCCGGCACGTTCGTCAACTTCTTCCTCAATAAGTACTGGACGTTCCGCCACCTCAATTGACGAAGCGGCTCTGGCTTTTAGGCCTGCTCGCGATCGTCGTCCTTGCTGCGGCGCTGCGGCTCCACGGCATCCGCGATCCCATCGTCGACCATCCGGGCTGGCGCCAGGGCGATACCGCTGCGATCGCGCGCAACTTCGCGCGCCTACAATACGACCCGATGCATCCGCAGACGATGTACAACGGACCGCCGCCAAACTACGTCGAGCTCGAGCTCCAGATCGTTCCGTTTCTCGCCGCCACGCTCTATAAGCTCTTCGGCGTCAAGGTCATCTTCGGACGCCTGATCGTGCTGGCGTTTAGTTTAGGCACGATCGTCACGATCGCATACTTCGCGCGCTGGCTCTTCGGGAGCTCTCCGGCCGGTTCGATCGCGTCCTTCTTCTATGCCGTCTTTCCTGGCAGTATTTATTACGGACGGACGTTCATGCCCGACACGGCCATGGTCTTTTTTCTCACTGCGGCACTCTTTGCGACGGCGCGATATCTTACGTGCGACCGGCTCTCACCTCGGCAGCTCGCCTATGCCACCGCTTTGCTGACCCTGGCCTATCTCGCAAAGCCGGTCTCCGTACTGGCGCTCGTGCCGGTCGTCGCGTTGATCGTCGCGCGCTATATCGCACGACGGCCGGCGGCGGTGTGGCAGATATCCATACTCATCGCGCTCCCGCTGCTGGTTCTGTGGCTGTACGACCGCCGCGTCGCTTCGTACGCGGAGTGGCACTGGGCCAGCGGAATCACGCAGCTTCACGT
>CAZMPP010000069.1:0-10584 GCA_964568035.1 uncultured bacterium | reverse complement strand
TGCTCTTTCGCGACAGGCGGTTAACCTTGTACGTGGCGCGGCTGCCCAAGCCGACGCTCTTCGCCAACTTCTACTGAGAAAGCGAGCTGGAACTGCACGTCTATGGTCGCGACGTTTCACCGATGCTGCGCTTAGGAGACGAAGTGACGGAGATCGCGCTGCGGCGGGGAGAGAATATCGTCATTCTGATCGGCAATACGGCGGCGCGGACGATCACCACGCCGCTGCGTTTCACGCGTTCGTTACGCGGCCGCTACCACGTGCGCTATTTTACCAGCCTGCTGGGCGAGTGGGTGCGTCACGAAGACCTCGACGGCGACGAAATCGAGCGCGGCTTCGCGCTGGAGATCGAGGCACTGGGCTTTTCCGTCATCGAGCTGCAAAAGATTCCCGGCGCGCCCAAGCGCCGAGCGTAAAGAGCATGGCGAGCAGCACCGCCAATCCCCCGGCGATCCACATCAAGGCGGCGGCGTTGCGCTGGTCGTCGAGCGCTTGTGCCGCCGACGGCGCAACCGAGAGATAGTGCGCGTAGAGCGGCGTCGCCGCGGAGAAGAGCGCTAAGCCCAGCAGCGCTCCCTGCGGCAGCGCGACGATGAGGTAGAGCAGGCGCGCCGGATAGTTAAGCGGCCGAATCGGCGGCGGCGCGACGACGGGCAACCAAAACGCCATGCCGGCGAGGAGATAGAGCGCGTGTTCGCCGATGTGAACCCAACCGTTCTCGAGCGATCGTTCGTAGAGCGAGGAGAAGTGGGTAACCCACAACACGGCGGTGAAAAAAGCCAGCGTGATCCACGGCGCCGCGACGCCTTCGAAGCGTCGCATTGCGCGCACGGTAACCGCGGTGCCCTGCTTTCCGGCCAACGCGGCAAAGAGTTCGAACGGCCGCGCGGCGAGCAGCAGCAGCGCCACGGGATAGAGCAGCAGCATGTGCTGCAGCATGTGCCAGGCGAACGAACGGTCCGCCAGCCGGTCGAATGGCGGCGAGAGCGCCGCCACGGCGATCGCGGCTGCGGAGGCCAAGAACAGTATGTTACGCGGCAACCTCACGGCAGCGATTCCTCGTCGAAACCACCGCCGGCGTTACGGCGCAATCGAACGCGCGGCGCCGGCGTGACGCCGCCGCGCGCCCGCAGCTCGGCAGCAACCGCATAGGCGATCGCAAAGCCCACGAGCGGCGCGACGATGCAGAAGAAGCGATAGAACTGAGTGATCGCGGTGACCGGCAAGTGGAGGTAGCGCGCCTGCACGTCGTCGCTGCCGGCGAGCGTCAGCCCGAGCGCGAAGACGAAGATCGCCACGCCCAGCGCCGTACGCCACGGCACGTCGCGCGGATTGTCGAGGAGCTGGTGCGAGCGACGATCTTTGCGCAGCGCCGCATCAATCCACGGCCAAACCAGCAGCACCGCAAAGACAACGCACGGCAAGAGCACGGCCGGCCAAAACGGCGACGGCACGGTGTGTCCCCACAGATGCAGCGCAAAGGACGGACCCATGCGCAGCGCGCCTTCTACCCAGCCGAGGTACCAGTCCGGTTGCGCCGGGCTGGTGGCAATCCACGGATCGTACGGCCCCCACAACCAAACGGGATTGATCTGCGCCAGCGCGCCGAGCGCCGTGACGACGGCGATCACAGCCAGAAATCGCGCGATGGATTTGGCGGCGTAGTTGGGTACGAAGGGCGAGCCAATGACATTGTGTTCGGTGCGACCCGCGCCGGGAAACTGCGCGTGTTTCTGGCGCCAGACGATCGCCAAGTGAAGGGCGATGAGCGAGGCGATCGCTGCGGGGGCCAAATACACGTGAACGACAAAAAGGCGCTCGATGAGTTGTGCCGCCGGATAAGCGCCGCCGGCGAGCAAGAACGAGAGCCACGTGCCGGCGACGGGAACCGAGAGCAATACCGATATGGCGATGCGCAGGCCGGTGCCGCTGAGCAGATCGTCGGGGAGTGAATATCCGCAGAAACCTTCGAAGAGCGCGACACCGAGGAGCAGCACGCCGATAACCCAGTTGATCTCGCGCGGCTTCCGAAACGCGCCGGTGAAGAAGACGCGGCCCATGTGAACGCAGATGCCGGCGACGAAGAGCAGCGCCGTCCAGTGATGGATCTGGCGCACCAGGAGTCCCGCGTTGACTTCAAAGCTGAGCCGCATCGTCGAGGCAAACGCCTGCGACAGCATCGCGCCGTCGAGCAGGCGGTACGGACCGTGATAGGCGATCTTCGAGAGATTCGGGTCAAAGAAAAACGCCAGAAACGTGCCGGTTCCCAACAGCACGATAAAGGCATAGAGATTAATCTCGCCGAGCATGAACGACCAGTGGTCGGGGAACACCTTGCGCAGGGCGTGGCGCACGAAGTGCGCCGTGCCGAGGCGATCGTCAATCCAGAGCAAGCCGCGCTCGACCAGCGTCATCCGCGCTCCCAGAAACTCGGGCCGACCGGTTCGGGAAAATCGCCGGTCGCGCGCAGGACGCCGTCGCTGCCGACTTCGATGGGAAGGCGCGGCAGCGCGTGATCGGCCGGACCGGCCAGCACCGCGCCGTCGGCAAGGACGTCGAAGACGGACTGATGGCACGGACAGAGCAGCTGGCGGGCTGCGGCGCGATAAAGCGCCACCGGACAGCCGGCATGCGTGCAGAGGCGCGAATACGCGACGTAACCGCTCGCGGTGCCGGCCGCGCCGGCGGGCAGACGGATGAGCGTTGCCGCCGATTGTGCATCGCCGATGGCACTTTGTGGAAAGATGGTGAGCGTCGAGTCAACGTTGAGATCGTCCACGTGTAAAACGCGCCCGTCCTCACGTGCGAGCGCATCACCGTGCCGCCAGCGCGTGTGAAAGAGCGTCGAGCCGGGTGCCGGGCCGAGGGAACGAAACGGCACTGCCAGTGCGGCAACGAACGAGGCGACCGATGCACCGAGCAGTGCGATCAGAAGTCGCGGACGCGTAAGGGCGCGCACATCGTGCGCGACGACCTGGTTCTCGACGGCGCGCTCTCCGGGCGACGACGGATAGGTTTCGATCTCGTCGACGACGATTTCGCCGGGAACGATCCAGAAGGCCCAGCCCAGGGCGGCGGCGCAGAGGCCGGCCGCGGCAACGGCAAGGCCGGCCCCCTCATAGAGGTGGTCGCCGCCGGTTGCGTAGGCCACGATGAAAACGGCGCTTCCAAGAATCGCGAGGAGAAGGGCGGCGGCAATTACGGCCTGTTTACTCATCAGCGAACGAAGTAGATCGTGCCGAAGATTCCCAGCCAGACGATAAAGACGAAGTGCCAGTAATAGGTCATGGCTTCAGCGCCGGCGCGTCGCGCGGCTTGCAACGCTTTACTGCGCATGCCAATCAACAGCGCCGTCAGGATGCCGATGCCGGCCAGGACGTGCAGCAAGTGAAAGCCGGTGAGCGCGAAGTAAATCGAACCGTAGGCGTTGGTCGCGATGGTGAAGTCGTCGTTTTGGTAACCGTGAATCGCAACCACGACGAAGCCGATCGCGGCGACGATGGCGCTGGCCGTCCACCAGCGCGCCCCGCGCAGCCGGTCGCGATCCATCGCTCGCGTGGCGAGTACCATCACGGCCGAGGCCACGAAGAGTAGGAAGGTACCCAAACCGGCCTCGGCGGTATCGAGATGCACCATCGGCGGCGGCCACTGGGCGCGATTGGCGCGCAGGTCGTAGTACGCGGCGAAGAGCGCCGCAAAGAACATCAGCTCCGACGCCAGGAAGAGGACGACGCCGAGGACGAGCGGATGGGCGCGGACGGGCAACGGCGCCTGCATGCCTCGTCCTACCCCCAGCGAGCGCCTCCTACACCCCGTGAGTGGGTAAGACGACGAGGTGGACTGGTTGACGGACCCGGCGTCCCTCCAGGGCGTCGCCATGCGGACCGACTGGTATATTTTTATTGCGGCGGGCGTTGCCGTCGGGATTTTCGTTTACGTTTGCATCGGGTGGTGCCTGATCGCGTACCGCGATCGCAGCGGGCGCGTCGCCGAGCAGTTCGAGAATAATAAGCCGCTCGAAATTCTCTACCTCGTCATTCCGCTGCTGATGGTCTTCGCGCTCTTCGGCGTGACCTATGCGATCGAAATGCCGATCGATCGCGTCACCGGCCCGCCGAATCGCATCGCGGTGACGGCCTTTCGATGGTCGTGGCGCTTCGAGTACCCCAACGGAACGTCCACGGCCGGCACGCCCACGAAGCCGCCGACGCTCTATCTTCCCGTCGGCCGTTCGACCCAGATCGAGCTCCGCTCCGACGACGTGACGCACTCGCACCGGACGGTTCGTCTCACGCTGCGCGCAGTTCTGCGGGCTCGATCACGCCCTGATGAGCTTCGTGGTCGAGGTCGTTCCGCAGAGCACCTACGCGCGATATCTCGCCGGAAATGGGACGGTGACGCCGTGATCGAGTGGCTGACCACGACCGACCATAAGAAAATCGGCATCATGTACGTGGTCTTCGTCTTGGCGTTTTTCGTCATTGCCGGCGTCCTGGCCGGGCTCATTCGCGCGCAGCTCGCCGTTCCGAACAACACCCTGTTAGGGGCGCACGCCTACAACCAGGTCTTCACGCTGCACGGAACGGCGATGATCTTTTTGGTCATCGCGCCCTTCGGATTCGGCTTGGCCAACTTTTTGGTGCCGCTGCAGATCGGCGCGCCCGACGTTGCCTTTCCACGGCTCAACGCTGCCGGGCTCTGGCTCTTTGTTCTCGGCGGACTGACGGTATTTGCCGGGCTGGCGACCTACGGCGGTGCGGCGGCGACGGGCTGGACGGCCTACGCGCCGCTCAACGAGTACTTCGTCGGGACCGGCGCCGGTCAAGACTTGTTCTTTATCGGACTGCTGATGACGAGCATCTCGACCATTCTGACGTCCATCAACTTGCTCGTAACGGTGTTTTTGCTGCGGGCGCCGGGAATGACGATGTGGCGCATCCCGATCTTTACGTGGGAGATCGTCGCGACGTCGCTGCTGGTGCTGATGGCCTTCCCTTCATTGGCCGCGGCCTTTGCGATGGCGCTGATCGACCGGCATATGGGGGCGCATTTCTTCGATCCGGCTTTCGGCGGCAATCCGGTGCTCTACCAGCACCTGTTTTGGTTCTTCGGCCATCCCGAAGTCTACGTGTTGATCCTTCCGTACTTTGGGATGATCACCGAAATTATCGCCACGTTCTCGCGCAAGCCGGTCTTCGGCTACGTCGGCATGGTGATCTCGGCGTTTGCCATTGCCGGACTGTCGCTGGGCGTATGGGCGCATCATATGTTCACCACCGGCGCCGTGAGCAATCCGTTCTTTTCGGCCGTTTCTTTTCTGATCGCCGTACCGACGGGCGTCAAGTTCGTCAACTGGATCGGGACGATGTGGAAGGGCGCGATCTCGCTCACGGTTCCGATGCTCTTTGCCGTCGGCTTTTTGCTAAACTTTCTCATCGGCGGAATCACCGGGGTAATGATCGCGTCGCCGCCGATCGACTACCAAGCTCACGATAGCTACTTCATCGTCCAGCACTTCCACTACACTATCGGCGGCGGCAGCCTCTTCGCGCTCTTCGGAGCGCTTTATTTCTGGTTTCCGAAGATGTTCGGTTTCCGGCTCGACGAGCGCCTCGGACGCTGGGTCTTCGCGCTGCTCTTCCTCGGCTTCAACGCCACCTTCATTCCAATGGGCTTCATGGGAATGGAAGGCATGGCCCGCCGCGTCTACACGTATCCGGCCGTTGGGCATCTGCCGATGCTCAACGCGATCGCGACTCTGGGCTCCGCGTTAATGGCGCTCGGGGCGATTCTGTTCTTCGTGGAAGTACTGCTGGCTGTTCGCCGCCGCATTCCGGCGGGCGATAATCCGTGGGGTGCCTACACGTTGGAATGGATGACGTCTTCTCCGCCGCCGGAGTTCAATTTCGAGACGCTTCCCGCCGTTCGCAGCCGGCGGCCGGCGCTGTGAAGACGTTCGTCGGCCTGTTTGCGACGGCGGCAGCGTTCGGTTTTGCAATTGCGATTGCGTATTGGTACGTGGCCCACAAAGAGGCCGCAGGAACGGTGCTACTGGGGATTATGGGCGCGGCGCTCACCTTCACGGCGACCTATGCGTTGGCGGCGGAGCGTGAGGCCAAGCTCGAAGGCGACAATCCCAACGAAACTAACGAAGAGGCCGCGGGCGACGTGCTCGGTGTCTTTACCACGCAGAGCCCGTGGCCGATTCTCATTGCGTTCTGTACGCTAGCCCTATTTGTTGGACTGCTTTGGGTGCCGGTGCTTGGAGCCGCCGGGCTCGTCGGAATGCTGCTCTGTTTCTGGCGGTTAGGCGCGGAGAGCGCGCGCGTCTAAGGTTACGCGTCTTTGCCGGCCGTGCCGATGAGGCGCACGAAGAGCACCAGCGCGCCCAGGCCAAAGACCCATGCGACGAATCCCTCGGCGACGGGTCCGCCATGAGCTAAAGAAAAGCCGCCGGCGTTGAGACTTGGAGGCCGGTCGCCGTGCGTTTGGGCGAAGTTGACGAAACGCGCGATATCGTCAACGTCCTCGTCGCTGAGCACGTCGCGCGAAAAACGGGGCATCACTCCCGGCCCGGCGCGAATCGCTTCGGCGACTTGAAAGACGGTAGCGACGTCGAGCGACGGCGCGACGTTGTCTGATCCCACCGAGGCTCCGTCGCCTATCGCGCCGTGGCATTGCGCGCAGTTCTGCGCAAAGAGTTTTCGCCCGCGCACGGGGTCGCCGCCGCTGACGATCGGCAGCGTGCGAACCGCAGCGACGGGTGACAAGCTTTGCACATAACGCACCAGCTCGGTCATCTGCGTTTCGGTGAAGAGCGGCTCGCGCGGGATCTCGTTGACGTTGGGCGCCGAGGCCGGCATTCGCCCCGTGTCGAGCATCAGGTGAATGAGCGCGGCCGACTTGCCGGTGAGCGACGGGGCGACGCTGGTGCCTTGGCCGTGCTCGCCATGGCACGAGGCGCAGGTCGTAGCGTAGAGCCGCGCTCCCTCGTCCGCCGCCGAGAGGCGAAGCGGTGCAGCAGCCAAGAGAGCCAGAAGGGCTACGGCTAGCCTCATAGTGGAAGCTCTTTTACCCTTGCGAGTGCGGGTACACTGCGCAATAGGATGCGAACTTCAGTTTCAGCGGCGATCGGGATCCTAGTCCTGGTTGTTGTGGCGTGCACGTCGGCGGGAACGCAGTCTGGCGGCGCTCGGCACGGAACCGGCGCGACGATCGGCGGCGACCGCACGGCCGGTGCGCGAATCTTTGCCGCCAACTGCGCTGCCTGCCACGGCAATACCGGTGAAGGCGGGAGTATCGGCCCGTCGCTACATCGGGAGTCGCGGCGACTGGCGTACGATGCGCTGGTCTCGTGGATCAAGGATCCACAGCCGCCGATGCCCCACCTCTACCCGCAGGTTTTGAGCGAGGCGCAAGTGCGCGACGTCGCTGCCTACGTCGAGTCGTTGTAGCGCAGCGTTAGTACGCCGGCGGCGAGTAGACGTTAAAGGTTACCGCCCGACGTTGCGCGCGGTTGACGAAGCGGTGCGCGAGACCTTTTTCGACGAGAATGCTGTCGCCGGCGCGCATGGTAAACTTCTTGCCGTCGACTTCGGCTTCGACCTCGCCGTCGTGGACGAACAGCACTTGCACGCTCTCGGCGTGTTCGTTTCCATACGGCCCGCTGGCCTCGCCCGGCGCTAAGATCATCGCAGCGGTTTGTATATTATCGCCGGCCTCGAGTACGGAGAACCCGCGAGCGTTATCTTGAATGTTTTTCATGCTTCCTTTTACCATTGAGGGCTTCGTTTACGGTTCGGAGATCTTCGATGAACGACGTCATAGCTTCGTGGCGTGAATCGGCGTCGGGAGCGCGCAGAATCGCCGAGGGATGAATCGTCGCCAGGGCCGGCATCGCGAGAAGGCCGTCGAATATGCGGCCGCGGTTGGCCATCAAGCGAAACTGCGATCCAAAGAGTGATTGCGCGGCGGTCGCGCCGAGCGCAACGACAAGCTGGGGCCGTATCACTTTGAGTTCCGCTTCGAGCCAGGGGTGACAGGCGCGTATCTCGATCGCGCGTGGCTTGGCGTGGATGCGGCGCTTGCCGCGAACGACGAATTTAAAATGCTTAACGGCGTTGGTAACGTAGACATCGCGCTCCGGCAGGCCGGCTGCTTCCATGGCCTGATGGAGCATCTTTCCGGCCGGCCCCACAAATGGGTGCCCTAAACGATCCTCGCTATCCCCAGGTTGTTCGCCGACGAGCATGCAGCGCGCATGCGCCGCGCCCTCACCGAAGACCGTCTGCGTGGCAAACTTGTAAAGATCGCAGCCGCGACAGCCGGCCGCGGCAGTGCGAAGACTTCGCAGCGAGCGGCGCGCCGGAAGAAATTCAGCCGCGCCGATAGCGTCAGGCGTCGCTGCCGACCACCACGCCGTGGTGGCGCGTATGGGCGAATATCGTCGGTTGATGGTGTTTGAAGGCTTGGATCGGCTCGCTTTGCTGCGAAATAATTTCGACGCGCGCCCCCGCGGCTCGCAACTCGTTCATTCGGTCGGTATCCCCGCCGTACCAGGCGGCGAAACGCCGCTGATTGAGCCTGCTGCGCTTGTGGAAAGGAAGGCCATGGCAGAGATTTTCGGCACGGCGGGCGACCCCGTGACCACCAGCGGAGCCTATGAATGCTCTGAGTGCGGGCACCGCATTCACCTAGCGGACGGTGAGACGTTTCCGCCCGACCACCACCCCGAGAAGCCTTGGACGCTCTATCTCAAAGATGAATAATTAACTAGGGAGGCTTTGGTCGGCCGCAATTTGGGCAAGAAGAACACAACGTTGCACCCCCTATGAGGAGGCGAAAAAATGGTAGGTTTGCTCTGGGCGATTATCGTGGTTCTGTTTTTCTTCTGGCTGATCGGCTTCTTGCTGCACTTCGGCGGCGGCTTGATCCACATTCTGCTCATCGTCGTGCTCGTGCTGGTCGTGTTCAACTTGCTGACCGGCCGAGGCGCGCGAGTCTGACCACCTAAGGCGAGGCAACCTTAGATGGCCTTAGGCAAGAAAGCAACGCGCAAGAAGACGACCCGTAAGAAAACGACGCCCCGTAAAAAAACGGCTTCGCGTAAGAAGGTCAATCGCGTTATGCACGAGTTCGGGGAAGGCCAGTTGAAATCGGGCCGCTCCGGCAAGAAAGTAAAAAGCCGAAAGCAAGCGATTGCAATCGGCTTGAGTGAGGCCCGGCGCGCTGGGGGGAAAGTTCCCCCCGCACGCAAGTCCTCGAGAAAAAAGAGCTAGGCCGGAGCCTCAAGCTCCTTCGCACTCGAGAGCGGTCCGCGGTCCGTCACCAGACAGCCCGCGGACTGCAACGCACGATCGACCAGACCTTTGGCGCTGGGATCGTCGCCGCAAATCGGAATGTTCGATCCGGGCATCGGTGCGCCGATCAGCGCGCGCACGACTCGGTGTGAGTCGAGCTTGCGCCCCAGCATCTCGGCGCCGCTACGCGTTCGCGTAGGCCGGCCGTCGGAGATCGCATCCACGACGACGGCTTCCCCCGGTGAACCGACCGCCGTAACCGCCCGGTCGACTTGGTCGCCCGGAACGGCGAAGAAGAGAAGGTCCGAATGCATCGCTTGCTCGTAAGGCGGTTCGGCACGCGAGCCGACTTCCCGAGCGGCGCGCTCGGCACGTTCGCTTGAGGCGGGGTCGCCGAAGGTGACTTGGTGCCCTCCGGCGTGGAGCAGTCGCCCGATCGCCCGGGCGCGGTCATCGGAGCCAACGATTCCTATTCTCATGGAAGGGGCGTACCCAATTCGCCTGAGCGTGCCCCTAGTTTAGCCGGCCGCCCGATTGCTTTGGCGGTGAGGCGGCGACGAAGAGAAGGGGGCACCTTGAACGGGCTTGTGCCTCGTGGTAATATTAGTGGCTGTGCCCCGCGCCAGCCGCGACGGTGGGAGCCCCTACGTGACGACGTGGGACGCGCCTTCCCTGCGTAGGCGGCGGCGAAGCGGGCTCAACGGAGTCCATCCTTTTGAACCTCATTGACGTCAACAACTTCGACGCCATGCGCATCGGCCTGGCGTCGCCGGAGCAAATTCGCGCCTGGTCGTTTGGCGAAGTCAAGAAACCCGAGACGATCAACTACCGCACGCTCAAGCCCGAGCGCGACGGTCTTTTCTGCGAGAAGATCTTCGGCCCCACCAAAGATTGGGAGTGCCACTGCGGCAAGTACAAGCGCATCCGCTTTAAAGGGATGATCTGCGACCGCTGCGGCGTCGAGATCACCCGCGCGAAGGTGCGTCGCGAGCGGATGGGCCACATCGAGCTGGCCACGCCGGTCAGCCACATCTGGTATCTCAAGGGCGTGCCCAGCCGCATCGGCATCCTGCTCGACATGTCGCCGCGCCAGCTGGAGAAGGTCATCTACTTCGCGGCCTACGTGGTCATTGATGCCGGCGACACGACGCTGGCCAAGCGCGAGGTGCTCTCGGAGCAGAAGTATCGTGAAGCGCGCGACAAGTTCGGCAATCGCTTCAAGGCCGGCATGGGCGCCGAAGCGATCCGCGAGCTTCTGCGCGACCTTAACCTGCGCCGCATCCAA
>CAZMPP010000068.1:0-10755 GCA_964568035.1 uncultured bacterium | reverse complement strand
CTCGACCGCAAGCTCGGCGAGGGAGGGATGGCAACGGTCTTCTGCGGCACCGACATTCTGCTGCGCCGCCGCGTCGCCGTGAAAGTGCTGCGCGATCAGTATGCCGCCGACGAAGAGTTCGTGCGCCGTTTCTACCAAGAGGCCGAGTCGGCGGCGAAGCTCTCCCATCCTAATATCGTCAATACTTTCGACGTCGGACGGCAGGATGACACCTACTTCATCGTCATGGAGCTCGTCGACGGGCCGTCGCTGGCCGAGATCATTGCTGCCGACGGACGCCTGCCCGAACCCGTAGCTATCGACTATGCCGCACAAATCGCCAGCGGTCTGGCGTACGCCCATCGGCAAGGCTTGCTCCATCGCGACATCAAGCCGGCCAACATCCTGGTCACCAAAGACGACGTCGTGAAGCTCTCCGACTTCGGCATCGCGCGCGCCGTATCGCAGCAGACGATGGCATTGACCAAGCCCGGTTTGGTGATGGGCAGCGTCTACTATATTTCGCCCGAGCAAGCGCAGGAGCACGAAGTCCACGAAACCGCCGATCTTTACAGCCTCGGCGTGGTGCTCTACCAAATGCTCACCGGCAAGCTGCCTTATGCCGGAGAATCGCCGGTGACCGTCGCGCTCAAGCATATCGGCGATCCCGTTCCGGCCATCGATCAGCAAGAGACCGGCGTCAGCCCGGCCTTGGCGGCTATCGTTAATCGCCTGCTGCAGAAGAGGCCGGAGCACCGCTTTCAGTCGGCGAGCGATCTCGCTACCGCACTGCGTGAAGCGCGCGAGCGCCCCGGCGTTCCCGGCTACAGCATTGCCGACGACGCGCCCATGGGAGCAACGCAGGTCTTGCGCCGCACGCAGGCGTTGCCGCCGCGCCGGTCACCGATGCCCGACCGTAGGCAGGCTGGGGAGGAGTTCGAAGAACCGCCGCGGCGCCTCGGGCGCAACGCCGTCGTCTTGGTCCTTTCGTTGCTCGCCGCGACGGCGCTCGGTTACGTGCTCTTCGCTCGCGGACTGCCCGGGCTGCGCCAAGGTTTGACGGTCGCCGATTACACCGGCATGTCGCAAGCTCAGGCGCAGCAGGCCGTTGTCAACGCCGGTTTGCGCACGCGTTTTACCAAAGGGGCGAGTGAGACGATCCCGCCCGACCACGTGATCCGGCAATCGCCGCCGGTCGGCACGCAGGTCGAGAAGAATCAGGTCGTCGAGCTGGTCATCAGCAACGGCAAGCCGCTGCGCGGTCTCGAGGACGTGCGCGGCTTCAGCGTCAACGACGCGCAGCGCGCGCTCCAGCAGCAGGGCTTCGCCGTCACCCTCAACCGGCGCTTCGACAACACGGTGAAAGACAACGTCATCGAGCAGAATCCCAAGGCGGGCGCGAAGGTCCCCGAAGGGAGCCGCGTTACGCTGATCGTCTCCAATGGCCCCGCTCCCGTTATCGTCCCGAACTTCGTCGGACTAACGCTCGATAAAGCGCAGTCGGCGGCACGCAACGTCGGCATCACGCTCGACGCCTCGCAACGCGTTCCGGGCGTACCGGCCGATACGGTCGCGTCGCAGAGCATCACCGCAAGCACCAAAGTGGATCGTAACGCGACCGTGCGCGTTATCGTCAACAGCGGCATCACCAGCGCGCCGACTCCGCCGCCCGGCGGCGAGGAATCCACTCTGCCCAACGTCATCGGGGAAGATTACGATACCGCTCGCCAAACGTTGACGCAGTCGGGCTTTACCTTTAGCATTCGCTACGCGCAGCAGACCAGCAACAATGGAACGATCGTCGCCCAGGACCCGCCCGCCGGTCAGGTCGGGCAGGGCGCGACGGTGACGATCACGCTCTCGGTTTCCGGCGAAGTACCCGACACCGTGGGGATGGCGCCGGTGGACGCCATCAAGACGCTCAAGGCGTACGGCTACACCATTTCGAGCTGGCAATATACGAGCGCCGCCGGCGCCGACGGCAAAGTAATCGGCACGCAGCCGTCCGCTGGGACGCCGCTCCCGCCCGGCTCGGCGGTTAGCGTCACGGTCAACGGAACCCGCCCCCCGTAATGCCGTACGGTGCGGTGCGCGTTCTCGGGGTCGATCCCGCTCTGCGCACGACAGGCTACGGCGCAATCGAGCGGCGTAACGGTCGCGTGCACCTCGTCGAGGCCGGCGTCGTCGTGCCGCGGGCCAGCGGTACGCTCGAAGAACGCTTGCGCGAGCTGCACGACGGCATCTGCGAAGTGATCGCGCAGACCGCACCGTCGCTAGTCGTCATCGAGGACCTCTTTACCAACTACCGCAACCCGCGCGCGGCGTTGTTGATGGGTCACGCGCGCGGCGTGCTCTGTTTGGCCAGCGCGCAGGCCGGGGTGGCGGTGCACACGCTCGGGCACGCGCGCGTCAAACGCGCGCTGGTCGGATCGGGCAGTGCGCGCAAAGAACAGGTCAATGCCATGGTGACCCGATTGCTCGGCCTGCGCCAGGCGCCTAAACCGCACGACGTCTCCGACGCGCTCGCGTTGGCCCTGGCCTTTCTCAACGTGCTCGACGTCGCGCCCGCCACACGCCGTGTTCGATAGAATCTCCGGGTCGCTGGTCGAGCGCGGTAAAGACGTCGCGCTGATCGAAGCCAACGGTCTCGGCTACGAAATTCTCTTGCCGCCCTGCATCGCCGAAAAACTTCCGAGCACGCCGGGCGAAGGGGTAACGCTCGAAATCTACTCGGTTGTCAACATGGAAGGTAATACCGGGCGATTTACTTACTACGGCTTTACCAATGCGATCGAACGCGACTTCTTCGAAGCGCTGATCACGGTCGCATCGATCGGTCCGCGCTCCGCCGCGCGCGCCTTCTCTGCGCCGATGTCGACGATCGCCGGAGCGATCGATCGCGGCGACCATCAGTTTCTGCGTAGCCTGCCCGGAATCGGACAGCAGAAGGCGCGCGATATCGTTGCCAAGCTGCAGGGAAAAGTCACGAAGTTCTTGCTGATTCGCGATGCGCCGGCTCCGCCGGCGGCGGCGATTCCCGACTTCGCCGACGAGGCCTTGGCCGTGCTCTTACAGCTCGGCTATAAACGCAGCGAAGGCGAGGCGATGATTCGCAGCACCCTCGAAGCCGATTCGTCGATCGGCGGCGCGGAACGCCTGCTCGCGGAGATATACCGCAACAAGGCGGCGAAGAGTTCGGCATGAGCGAGCCCAAGGCGCGCCGGCGTCTGCTGGGCCCGGAGGACGCGAAGAGCGATCCCGCCGCGGCGCCCGACCGGGCGCGCGTCGTCGACCCCGCCGCCGAAACGATCGAAGAAGAGCTTTACGGGGCGAGCCTTCGTCCCCGTTCGTTCGACGAGTACGTCGGCCAGGAACGCGTCGTCGAAAATCTGCGCATCGCCATCGACGCCGCTAAGCGGCGCGGCGAACCGCTCGAGCACGTCCTCTTTTACGGTCCCCCGGGATTGGGCAAGACGACGCTTGCCGGACTCATCGCGCGCGAGCTCGGAGCGAACTTTCGTCCGACCAGTGGTCCGACGTTGGAGAAGCCCAAGGATCTCGTCGGCATACTGACGTCGCTCGAAGAGGGCGACGTTTTCTTCGTTGACGAGGTGCATCGGCTTGGTCGCGTCGTGGAAGAGTTTCTCTACCCGGCGATGGAGGATTTTCAAATCGACTTCATCGTCGATCGCGGCGCGTACGCCAAGACGCTGAAGCTGCCGCTGCAACGTTTCACGCTAATCGGTGCGACGACGCGCGCCGGCATGCTGACGGCACCGCTGCGCGAACGATTCGGACTGGTCGCGCACCTCGACTATTACGCGGTGCCCGAACTCGAACGTATCGTGCGGCGCTCGGCGAACGTGCTGGGCGTGCCGATCGATGCCGAGGGCGCGAGCATCATCGCCGCGCGTAGCCGCGGGACGCCTCGAGTTGCCAATCGCCTCTTGCGCCGCGTGCGCGACTTCGCCGAGGTCCGAGCCGACGGCCACATTACGCTCGAGATCGCGGACGAGGCGCTGCGCCGCGAAGGCGTTGACGCGCTTGGGCTGGATCGTCTCGACCGCGCGTTTCTGCGGACGATCGTCGAGCAGTACCGCGGCGGACCGGCCGGCATCGCTGCGATAGCGGCCACGCTGACCGAAGATGCCGAGACGCTGGAAGACGTCGTCGAGCCATATCTTCTCAAAGAGGGTTTCGTTACGCGCACCGCCAGTGGCCGGCGCGCGACGGCGCGTGCCTACGAGCATCTCGGCGTGCGCGGCGGCGGTACGCCCGCGCAGGAGCGGTTACTCTAACGCGCCGGGCGCATTTCTTATGGATCGGCGCACTGCCGCTTTTGCGGCCGGGGCGCGTTACCGCACAAGTTGAGGCCGATCCGGCGACGTCGTCGCAACGCCCGGCACTGCGGGTGCTCCTGGGTTCGGGCGAGGCTAATGCAAATTCCAACGACACCTTCGTCTTTAACGGTCGCAGTTATCGCGGGACGTTCCAGCACCTCGACGACGGGCGCATCGTCAACGTCGTCGACCTTGAATCATATCTTTACAGCGTCGTACCGGGTGAGATGTCACCTCGCTGGCCCACCGGCGCGCTGCAAGCGCAGGCAATTTCCGCGCGCACCTACGTGCTGCAACGCAGCGACCCGCGGCGCGCCTACGACTTGGTGCCGTCGCAGCTCGATCAAGTCTATACCGGAATGGCCGGCGAAGCGCCCGGCGCGGTCGCTGCCGTCGACGCCACCGCCGGCCGCGTGCTGAAGTTCGGTTTGGGTTTCGCGCAAGTAGCGTATTCGTCGTGCTGCGGCGGACACACCGAAGCATCGTCCGATGCGTGGGGCGGATCGCCGCTGCCATATCTGGGCGGCGTCGTTTGCACGTCGTGCACCGCCTCGCCCAACTATCGTTGGGCGGCAAATCTCGAGCTCGACGCGGTTGCCGCGCATTTTCCGGTTCCGCTCGAGCCGCTAGGCGAGCTCCAAGATCTGCGCGTGACCGGTTACGATCGCAGCGGCCGCGCGCGCGGCTTCGAACTCGTCGCCGCGAACGGCAGTACGACGGTCGGTGCGACGGCTTTTCGGCTTACGGTTGGACCACGGGTGGTGCGCAGCCTACTGGTGACGAGCCTGCGGCGCACGCCCGACAAAACCGCAGTGCTCGTCGAAGGCGGCGGCCTTGGGCACGGCGTCGGGCTCTGTCAGTGGGGAGCTCGCGGAATGGCGCAGAGCGGAGCCGACGCAAATGCGATACTCGCGCTCTACTTTCCCGGAACGGTTATCGCCAATTACGACCGATGAGCGGCTAACCGCCGCCTACGACTACGCTCTGCCGCACGCGCTGATCGCGCAGCAGCCGGCGGCGCAGCGCGATGCCAGCCGTTTGATGGTACTCGAAGGCGATGCAACGCAGCATCGCCGCTTTAGCGACCTTCCCGCATTCTTGAAATCCGGAGACTTGCTGGTGCTCAACGAAACCCGCGTCGTTCGCGCGCGGCTGCTCGGCCGCCGCGCCGGCGGCGGGAGCGCCGAGCTGCTCTTGCTGCACCCGGCGAAGTCGATTCGCTACGACGCATCGGCGCTGCGCTGGATCGCGCTGACGCGCCCCGCGCGGCGGCTGCGCCCTGGCGATCGCGTTTCCTTCGACATTTTGGGCGAGGCCGTCGTCGTTGCAGAGCTCGCCGAAGGGATGCGCGAAGTCGAGCTGCGGCTAAGCGTTTCCTTCGAAGAATTTTTGGCCGCCGCCGGCCGGATGCCGCTGCCGCCGTACATTCACAACGAGTCTCCCCAAGCGCAGGAGCGGTATCAGACGGTCTTTGCGCAATCTCCCGGGAGCATTGCCGCGCCGACCGCGTCGCTGCATTTTACCCCGGAATTGCTCGAGCGACTGAAGGAGAGCGGCGTCGAGATCGCGCGGCTCGCCCTCGACGTCGGGCTCGGTACATTTCGTCCGGTCAACGCCGAATCCGTGAACGAGCACGTCATGCACGCCGAGGCCTACACGATCTCTTCCGTGACGGCGTCCGCGATCGAACGAGCCCGTAAGGCCGGGCGCCGGATCGTCGCGGCAGGCACAACCGTGGTGCGGGCCCTCGAAGGCAACCTACTGACGTTCGGACGCATCGAGCCCGGCGAGCACCAGACCGATTGCTTCATTACGCCGGGCTTTACGTTCGGCGTCGTCAACGCCATGATCACCAACTTTCACTTACCGCGCTCGACGCTGCTGATGATGGTCAGCGCCTTTGCCGGGCGCGAACGCATTCTGCGCGCCTATGCCGAAGCGATCGCCCATGGATACCGCTTCTACTCGTTCGGCGACGCCATGCTGATCCTACCCGCATGAAGTACGTCGGATTTGACGTCGAAGGCGGCCCGGAAGTTTTGCGCGTCAAGGAGGGCGACGCACCCCAGCCGCGCGCCGGTGAAGTGCTGATCGCCGTTGCCGCGGCCGGTGTTTCGCGCGCCGATACCATGCAGCGCCAGGGCAACTATCCGCCGCCGCCGGGCGCTTCGCCGATCTTAGGGCTCGAAGCCGCCGGCAAAATCGCCGCGCTCGGAGAGGGCGTAACGCGCTGGAAAGTCGGCGACGAGGTCTGCGCGCTCGTCAACGGCGGCGGCTATGCAGAGTACGTAACCGCTCCCGAAGGCCAAGTTTTGCCGGTCCCCGACGGCTGGAGCCTGATCGAGGCGGCGAGCCTGCCGGAAAACGCTTTCACGGTTTACGACAATTTGATCACGCGCGGCGAAGCCCGTCACGGCGAGACCGTCCTCGTGCACGGCGGCACCAGCGGCATCGGCAGCACCGCTATCATGTTCGGTAAGGCTCTCGGCGCAACGGTGATCGCCACCGCGGGCAGTGACGAAAAATGCGTGGCGTGCCTGCGCTTCGGTGCGACCGACGCGATTAACTATCGGACCCAGGATTTCGTAGCGGAAGTGAAGCGGCTGACCGCAGGGCGCGGCGTCGACGTCGTGATCGATATCGTCGGCGGGGACTATGTCGCCCGCAATCTCGACGCCTTGGGCCTCGACGGTCGTCTCGTCTGCATCTCGATGCCGCGCGGCCGCGTCGTCGAGGTCGACTTCGGGAAGCTGTTCGCCAAGCGCGGAACGATCACGGCCTCGAGCCTGCGTCCACGCACCGCGCAAGAGAAGGCCGCCATCGCCAAAGGGCTGCTCGAACAAATTTGGCCGCTACTCCCAACCCGGAACCCAATCGCCCCGGCCATCGACTCCGTCTACCCATTCGACCGCGCCGCCGAAGCCCACACCCGAATGGAATCCAGCACCCACATCGGCAAAATCATCCTAGTCCCTGACGTAATGTCATCCTGAACCGGGTCCCTGAGCTTGTCGAAGGGGCCCGCGTCGAAGGGCGAAGCGCGAAGCGCTAATCAGTGGTAGATAATTTGCGACATCGACGTGGGTCCGGTCACCATGAAGAAGAGCATGGGAATCGATAGCATCACGTTGGTGCGCGACGCCAGAAACGCTATGCGGCGGGCTTTATTCTTCTCTTCGTCGGTCGCCGGAACGAGCCCCAAGACTATCTTCTGATTCCGCCAGATCACGCCCCACACGTTGAGCAGCATGATCGTGCCGAGCCAGGCTCCGATGCCGATTGGCGCCATGACGCCCTGTAGCGTGAAGGCGGCAACGAAACCGTTGGTCCCGCCGGCTCCGTGGAACTCGCCGAGCAGCGCCGCGCCGAAGACCCACGTGACGACAGCGCCCCAGCGGAAGAAGAGGAGCGCCCGCGGCACAACGTACTTGCCGATCGGTCCCGCTTCGCCGGCGGCGGTGGCCTGTTTGACCGCCTGCACGTTGATGAAGTTGAAATAATAGAGCAGGCCGATCCACATGATACCGGCCAGGACGTGGAACCAGCGGAAGATCCAGTCGGTGCTGGCCACGTTACGCTCCCGTCCCGACGGCGTGAGAGACGATCATTCGGGCGAGATACCAGAGAATCGCGGTCAGGATAAAGCCGCAGACGATCGTGCCCGAGAGAGAGTCCAAGGGATTCTTCACGTACGCCTCCTCGCGTGAGTTCTGCTTGACTACTCGGCTAGGTTGCGTTGCCGCAATATCGCTTCCTTCCACGGTGTTTCGGCCGAGCAATCTCCGGGTATGGAAACTCAGCATTATGAATGTTTCTTCACCCGTCAAAGCCTACGCCCCGCGGAAATGGAGTCTCTCCAGCCTCCAGGGAATTTCCGACGCCACTCTAGAGCTGCATTTCGGTCTCTATGAGGGCTACGTCAAGAACGTTAATCTACTCAACGAACGCCTCACCGAGCTACGCTCCTCCGGCAAGGCCGCCGGAGCCAATCCCGGATACGCCGAGCTCGTGCGCCGCCTCGGCTTCGAATACAACGGCATGCGGCTGCACGAATATTACTTCGACAACATGGTTCGCGAGCCGGCGGAGATCGGAACCGGGCGGCTGTATAACGCGCTCGGCGAAAGTTACGGCGGTTTCGACGAATGGAAGAAAGACTTCATGGCCGTCGGAGGCATGCGCGGTGTGGGTTGGGCAATCGCTTACTGCGATACTACCAACGGCCGCATCACCAACCACTGGATCGGCGACCACGAGAACGGTAATCTCGCCGGCTTCGTGCCTGTCGTCGTCCTGGACGTGTGGGAACACGCTTTCATCAAGGACTATAAGCCGGCCGATAAAGGCAAGTATATCGAAGCCTTCTTTGCCAATCTGGATTGGAAGGCTTGCGAGGCGCGTCTCCCGGCAACGTAGCTCGCCTCCGGGCTACGTAGCGCGTTCCAGCGGCCTCGGCCGCGCGACCAGCGTCTTCGCCTGCGTGTACCACACCAATCCCGGCGGTGAGTTGGGTCGCTTGCGGACATATTTGCGCGGGGTGTAGTCTACCGCCACGGAGTTGCCGCCCCGGCCTCGAGAATAAAACGCGGCGAAGGCCGCTGCCATCTCGAGGTCTTCGTCGGGCGCTTCGGAGCGGTCGTCACGCGTTAAAATAACGTGCGCGCCGGGGACGCCGCGAGCGTGAAACCATAGATCGTTGGGCCGGGCCAGGCGAAAGGTAAGTTCGGCGTTCTCCACCGGCGAGCGTCCCACCACGATGCGCGACCCAGCCGGGGTGCGCGTTTCGAGCAGAGTTCGCTTCCGTTTTGGCGCGCTGCCGGCGCGCGCCGGTGCGCGCGGCCACAGCTGCGCCGCCGCATTTTCTACTTCCTCGATATCCTCGTCACGCGCGCGTTCGAGCTCCCACCGAAGCATCTCCACCGCTTCGAGCAAGGCACCCGCCTCACGCTCGCGTTCGTCGAAGTGCGGCAGACTTTTTCCGAGCTTCTTATACTCGGCGAAGAGCTTGCCGGCGCGTTCCTTGGCGGTTTCACGTGCCGGCTCGGCGACGTCGTGCAGCGTCGCATAGATCTGTTCGCCCTCGACACGCAGAGCGTCGCGCAAAAGCGCGCGTTCCCGTTTGCGCACGATCCCGTTTAGCTCTTCGCGCAGCTTGCGTTCCCGCTCGTCCAAACGCTTGCCGATAGCGCGCGCGCGCCTTCGGCGCAGCTCGTCGCCGGCGGCGGCCAGCTGTTGGCCACGCAGCTCGGCGAAAATCGACAGTAAAGACGGCTCGCGGTCATGCGCGGCGTCGTCGAAGCCCGCAAGCGGCGCCGGGTACGCTTGGAGTAAGCGTCCCTCGCGGCGATAGACGTGCAGCGGGCCGAGTTCGTCGATCTCACCGTTGGTTGCCACGCCCTTGGTGCGTGGAGGAAGCGGCGGCAGCAAGTAGGGGCCGCCGGCCTGCAGGGCTCGTTGCGGATTCTCGGAGGGGGCAAACTCTTTACGTGCGGCCACGACGCGGTCGCCCTTCACGAGCACGGCGTTGCCGAAACGCGGAACCAACTCGAGGTAGCACTCGAAGGTATCGCTCACGCCGAAGCGCGAGCGCGTTCCGAAGATCAGCCGCAGCAGCCGGTCGTCGCGCCGCGCGGAAACGTCCGCCACGACCGTGCCGCGCAGCGAACGCCGCAGCGCGCGGCCAAACCCGGCCTCATCGAGGACGGCGGGCATCTCGGTTTCGAGCGTAACCAATGGGGGCGAGGCAAACAGATCGACGGCAAGCAGCCGCTGCGTGCCGGCCGAACGAAAGAGTATTGCGATGCGTCCGTCGGCAAGTAGGCCGGCGTCCTCGACTCGCGCGCCGCGCAGCTGGTCCTTTAATTCGTGGGCCAGCCGGCGGATAAGGACCCAATCGGTCAGCATCAAACCTTCTTATGGTGAGAATCGCAATCGCCTTGGCGGCGATCCCCCTCGTATTGCTCGCGGCCTGCGGCGGTGGAGAATCGTCGGCCGCACCCAAAGACTGGAAGCCGATGCCCGGCGCGAGCGATGCTTGGTCGAACGGAAGCGGAAGCAGCGTTCAAGAGTACCACTACGCGCGCAAGCCCTACGCGGGTGCCCTTTCAGATCTGGCCTCGACGGTCACGATCGACGCACTCCTGCGCCACCGCGGTGCCAAGTCAAGCGGCAACCTTCCCTTTGCGGCCTGTCCCGGACTGGCCGGGGTCGCGAGCTTCGCGCTTTCCGACGGCCAGACTCTGCAAGAGGGCTTTACCGTCCGCAACGGGATCTCGTTACGAATCAGCTACTCGCGCCCCGCGGGTTCGCCGGTCGATCCCAACGCGGCAGCAGCCATGCAGAGGGCTCTCTGCAGCCGCCCCTGAACGACTCTGGGTTGATCACGGGGCCAGGGCTGCTCTTCGTCGTTTCCGGCCCATCGGGGGCCGGCTATGCG
>CAZMPP010000067.1:0-10807 GCA_964568035.1 uncultured bacterium | reverse complement strand
CCAGGTCGTGCCTTCTTTCGTGTCTTTGAGTTCGACGCCGCAGCGCGCCAATGCATCGCGCAGGCGATCGGATGCGCCCCAATCCTTAGCCTGTCGAGCCTGCGTGCGGGCGTCGATCACGCGGGCGATGGCCTCGCCGTCGCTGACCCCTTCGAGCGTCAGCAGCGCCCCGTCGGCGCGAACTTCGCGCAACTCGCCGCTCAGCCGCTCGATAAAGTCACCCGGCAGCTCGGCTTTGGGCTCCTCGAGCCAACTATCCCCGGCAGCGATGCCGAGCACGCCGAGCCAATAACGCAGCCCCTCGAAGGCCGCGCCGGCCGGCGCGGGATTGGCAGCAAAGCGCGCCGCGCTGCCGGCGAAATCGTAGAGCACGGCCAGCGCCGCCGCAGTATTCACGTCGTCGTCGAGTGCCGCTTCCATATCGGCGTCGAGCTCCGGGTTACGCGCCGATCCGACGGCACGCGGCGCTTGCGCGAGTGTACGATAGGCCGATTTGATGCGCTCCAAACCGACGGCAGCCGCGGCGATCGAATCTTCGGTGAAGTTCATCACCTTGCGATAGCCCGTCTGCAAGAAGAGCCAGCGGATCGCGTGGGGGTCGTGGCGCTGCAGCAACTGCGAGAGCGGTTCGAAGTTCCCCAATGATTTCGCCATTTTGCGATTGTCGAAGAGCAGCAGGCCGCCGTGTACCCAAAAGTTGGCCATCGGCGGACGCGCCATCAGCGGCTCGCTCTGCGCGATCTCGTTTTCGTGATGGGGAAAGATCAGATCGGCGCCGCCGCCGTGGATGTCGAAGCCGGTGCCTTGGGGGTCGAGCAGCGCGCGCGACATCGCCGAACACTCGATGTGCCATCCCGGGCGGCCTTCGCCGTACGGCTCGAAGGGCCAGCGCGGCTCGCCGGGCTTGGCGAACTTCCACAGCGCGAAGTCGAGCGGATCTTCTTTATGTTCGTCAACCTCGATACGCGCGCCCGACTCCAGCTCTTCGACGTTGCGGTTGGCTAGCCGGCCGTAGTTCGCAAAGGTCGCCACGCGATAATAAATGCCGTCCTGCGTCACGTATGCATGGCCGCCTTCGATCAGCTCGCGTATCATCGTTTGAATCGGTTCGATGTATTGCGTTGCGTACGGCTCGAAATCATACTCTCGCACGCCGAGCTTGCGCATCGAGGCCTTGAACTCGGCGTAGAAACCCTCGACGATGTCGTGATAGTTGCCGCCGGTAGCCTTGGCGGCGTTGATGCTGCGGTCGTCAATATCGGTAACGTTCTGAACGTAGGTCACGCGATAGCCGCGATGCTCGAGATAGCGGCGCAGCACGTCGAAGAAAAGAAACGATCGCGCGTGTCCCAAATGGGCTTGCGCGGAGGGCGTGAGGCCGCAGACGTAGATCCGCACGTCGCCGGGACGCAGCGGCGCGAACTCTTGCGCCGTGCGGGTGCGCGTGTTGTAGAGTTTCACAAATTCAAGCTACGACCCTAGATGACCCAGCTCCAGGCTTCTTCTTCCGACGACTCGCCGTGTTCGAGCTCGGAAAGGCGCCGTTCCAGCTGTTCGAGCTGATGCTGCAGTCGCGCGATGGCATCGGCGTTTGGATCGGGCATTTCCACTCGCGGGCGATCGGGAACGGCGCGCACCGGCTTGCCGTCTTGCGCGACGACGCGGGCTGGAACGCCGACCACGGTGGCGTTTGCCGGAACGTCCTTCACGACGACCGACCCTCCTCCGACCTTTACGTTGTCGCCGAGGACGATCGCGCCGAGCACGCACGAGTTCACTCCGACGGTTACGTTGCGGCCGAGCGTCGGATGGCGCTTACCGTGCGAGAGGCTCGTGCCTCCCAGCGTGACACCCTGATAGATCGTGCAGCCGTCGCCGACTTCCGACGTCTCTCCAATGACGACGCCCATGCCGTGATCGATGAAGACCCCCTTACCGATCTTGGCAGCGGGATGTATCTCGACGCCGGTCAAGAATCGCGCGACTTGCGAAAGAAAGCGCGGCAGAACCGGAACGCCGGCGCGCTCGAGCGGAGCGATCATCCGGTGCGCGACGAGCGCGTGAAAACCGGGATAGGAGAGCACGATGTCGAGCCACGAGCGAGCCGCCGGGTCGCGCTCGAGAGGCGCCCGTAAGTCGGCTTCGACGGCTTCCAGAAAGCTTGCCATCCTGCAACAGTTTAACCCAGGCGGTCAACGAGAGGCTGCACCGCTTACTTAGCGGACGCCTGATTCGGAGATGAGAGCGACGGCGTAGGCGGCCACGCCGGTGCCGTCGCCGGTATAACCCATGCCTTCGCTGCGTTTTGCTTTCACGTTGACTCGGCTCGCATCGAGATTCAAACACGACGCGATCTTCGCGCGCATCTCACCAGTAAATCCGCCGAGTTTGGGCTGGTCGAGGACGATCGTGGCGTCGACGTTGCCGATCTCGTAGCCCGCGTCGCGCACCGCTGCGGCGCACTGCGCGAGCAACTCCATCGAGTCGGCATCTTTCCAGCGCGGGTCGCTGGCGGGGAAACGCGCACCGAGATCGGGCAGAGCCGCCGCACCGAGCAGCGCATCGGCAACGGCATGTGCGAGCGCGTCGCCGTCGGAGTGGCCGAGCGCCCCTCGCTCGAACGGCACGTGCACGCCGCCGAGAACGAACAGACGCCCTTCGACGAGGCGATGTGCGTCGAAACCGTGACCGATGCGCACGGTCATCCTTTGGCAGGCTCGGGATGACGAAGCGCGGCTTCGGCACGCGCGACGTCTTCCGGGAGCGTTACTTTGAAGTTGTCGCTGGTTGAGGGGACGACTACGACTTCGATGCCGGCGCGCTCTAGCAGCGCGGCGTCGTCGGTAGCTTCTACGCCTTCGGTCTGGGCGCGAGCGTGCGCGTCGCGCAGTTCCGAGATCAGCGCGAACTGCGGCGTCTGGGCCGACCAAAGCGTGCTGCGCTCCAGCGTACGCGTTACGCGCCGCGAAGGGTCGACGATTTTTATGGTATCTACTACGGGGGTGGCGAGCAGTGCCGCGCGCCGTTCGCGCACTTCGGCCATTCCGGCGCGTACGTCCACACGCGTTACCAGCGGGCGGGCGCCGTCGTGTACGAGCACAGCGTCGCACTCCGCGCGCACCGCCGCCAGCGCGGCGCGCACGCTACCCTGCCGCGTCGTACCGCCGCGAACGACGGTGACATCGAGGTTCGCGGCGAGGCGGCCGGCGAGCGCTTTCATATCCTCAATCGACTCGGGTTCGGTGGCGATGACGAGCGTGGCGATCTCGGGCATCGCGCCAAAAGTACGAATCGGCCAACCCACCATCGGCAGGCCGGCCAGCTCGAGAAACTGTTTTGGCCGCCCCAAGCGCGCGCCGCGACCCGCCGCCACGATAATGGCGGCCCACTTCACGAGGGGACGCCCTCGCGCTTGGGCCGCGCGAAGATCATGCGCCCGGCCACGGTCTGCAGCACGCTAGTCACGATCACGTCGGTCTCGTCGCCGATCAATCGCCGCCCATGCTCGACGACGATCATCGTGCCGTCTTCGAGGTAGCCGATGCCCTGATGGATCTCTTTACCTTCGCGAATCACCAAGACGTGCAGTTCTTCTCCCGGGAGCACCACCGGTTTGACTGCGTTGGCCAGCTCGTTGACGTTGAGCACGCTGACCCCCTCGACGTGCGCGACTCGATTGAGATTGTAATCGTTGGTTACGAGCTTGGCATCGATCTCTTGGGCGAGACGCACCAGGCGCGCGTCAACGTTGCCGGGGGCCATGTCGTCAAAATCGCGCTCGCTGATCTCGAAGGTTGCCAGCTCCTGAAGGCGGCTGAGGACGTCGAAGCCGCGCCGTCCGCGGGCGCGCTTGAGTGGATCGACTGAATCGGAGATGGCTTGCAGTTCGCGCAAAACAAAACGCGGCACGATGAGGACGCCCTCGATGAAGCCGGCCTCGACGATTTCGACGATTCGTCCGTCGACGATGGCCGAAGTATCCACCAGCTTGGGCGCTCCGGTCGACGATTTAGTCGTCGTCGACCCGCGTGGCACCGGAACGATGCGCATCTTTGCGCCGACCCGCGCTCCGAGGTAAGCGGCAAAGATCGCAACGATCAGATAAATGACGATCGCGACGTACGTGCCGGAGCGACCGATATCCGAGATCCATTCGAAGATGATGCCCTTGAGCAAGAACGCGATCAGCAGACCGACGATTAGGCCGACGGCTCCGCCAACGATCTCGCCGGGACTCAAGCGCTCCATCGCGCCCTCGGCGTGGTGGAGCTGCTTTTCGAATAGGACCTGGGCCATCGGCGCGAGTAGCGCGCCGATAATCGCGCCGATCACCGGCGAGAGGATGAGAAAGAGCAGCTGCAGCGCCTCGCTGCCAAAGTGCGGCGAGAGCAGCGTGAAGTAGGCCTCGCGTCCCAATAGGAAGCCCGTCACGCCGAACACGATGACGAACGCGACGCGTAGAACGGTCTCCCCTAGACTCGCCGGTGCTACTCGAATGTTATAAACGCTCCGCAAACATCGTTGGCAAGAAAAATACCGCGCCTCGTTAATCGCACGGCGTCATCGTCTCGTTCGATCAAGCCGGTCTGCGCCAAACGTGCGACGACCGGCGCGTACTCCTCGATCACGTCGATACCATAGCGCTCTTTGAAATCGAGCAGCCGTACCCCTTGCATCGTCCGCAAGGCGAGCATCATTGCCTCGCCCACGCGTCTGCGGCCTTCGAGCCGCTCGGCTTCGGCCGGAATGAGAAGCCCTCGTGCCGCGGCCTCGACGTACGCGTCGAGCGAACGGGTGTGCACCGAGCGGACGCCGCTGCGATAAGAAGCCGCGCCCACGCCAAGGCCGATATATTCCCCATTTGCCCAATAGTTCAAATTATGCGAGCAGCGGTGCCCCGGCCGCGCAAAGTTGCTGACTTCGTACTGCTCGTAGCCGGCATCGCACAGCCGGTCGATCGCCATCCCATAGAGCTCGGCTTCGCGCGCGTCGTCGAAAAACGCCGCCGGCTCCCGCGCACGCCACGCCGCGAAGGGAGTTCCCTCTTCGACGGTCAGTCCGTAGGCCGAGACGTGATCCACGTCGAGATCGAGCGCTTGGCGCAGCGTTCGGTCCCAACTCGACGCCGTCTGTCCCGGCACGGCAAAGATTAGATCGAGCGAGATCGAGTCCATTTTCGCCGCGCGTGCCGCGGCCACGACCCCACCAACCTGTTCGACGGTGTGCTTGCGTCCGAGCGTCGCTATCTCGGCTGCCTCGAAGGACTGCACGCCGATCGACACCCGTGTGATGCCGGCCGCTCGATACGCATCGAAATCTCCGTCGCGCACCAGCTCCGGGTTGATCTCGATCGAGATTTCGGTCGCTCCGGGAAAGCGCTCGCAAAGCTGCCTCATCAGATCCGCGACATCGCGCCGCTCGTACGCATTGGGCGTTCCACCGCCCAAGTAAATCGTCGCAGCCGGAGCGTACGGCTCGCTTGTAATCTCGGCGCGAAGCGCGTCGAGGTAACGCGCCGCCGACGTTGCGCGCAGCGGCCATTTGGCAAAGTCGCAGTAGGGGCAAAGATACGGACAGAACGGAAGATGAACGTAAACGCCGAGCATGGCGCGTCCTTACGTCGGCGCGAAATGCGGTGCGGTCAGCTCCGAAATCCGGCCGACGACGTCGTTTTCCACTTCCTGGACGCCGGCTTTGATGGCGTGCTTGATCGCGTTGCGGCTGGCGCGACCGTGGGTGACGATGCAATTGCCGCGCAGACCTAGCAACGGCGCACCGCCATACTCCTCGTAGTCGAAGCGCTTACCGAGACGCCGCAGCGCCGGCGCGAGCATCGCCGTTCCGATCTTGGTTATGATGTTGCCGCTCAGCAGCGTGTCGCGCATGACGTTGGCGAGATCGGCGATCATACCCTCACCGGTCTTGAGCACGACGTTGCCGACAAAACCATCGGCCACGATCACGTCGGCGACGTTATGAAAGAGATCGCGGCCTTCAACGTTTCCGATGAACCGTACCGGAGCGGTTTCGAGCAATCGCCCGGCTTCGAGCACCAACTGGTTACCTTTGCTGCGTTCTTCGCCGACCGAGAGCATCGCAACACGGGGCTCGACGACATTCAAGACGGCTTTCGAGTAGGCCGAACCCATGATGGCAAACTGCACCAGCCACTCCGGGCGGCAGTCGACGTTGGCACCCGAGTCGAGCAGCACGGTCGGGCCGTCGAGTGCCGGCCAAACGGTGGCAATGGCCGGGCGCGAAACGCCCTCGATGGTGCGCAGCTTGATCAGCGCGATGGCGAGGAAGGCACCGCTGTTGCCGGCCGAGACGACCGCGTCGGCCTCGCCCTGCTTGACCAGGTTGACGGCGACGCCGAGCGAGGTCCGCTCGCAAGAGCGCACGGCGCTCGACGGCGAGAGGTCCATGGCGATGGACTCGGGAGCGTGAATCACGCGCACCCGGTCGGCGGCTGGGCCGCGCAAAAGCGAGCGAACGCGCGCCTCGTCACCGACCAGGACCACCTCCGCACCGAACTCCTGGACTGCTAAGAGGGCGCCTGCGACGATCTCGTCGGGGGCGTGGTCGCCTCCCATCGCGTCCACCGCGATGCGCGCTCTCATGGCGGGCCGTCTTTCGGAGCCACCCTCGGATTCCTTGCCCCTCGTCAACATTTCGCTCTTGCCGACAATGGCGCCGCATGGTAATATCGGCCGGCTATGGCCAAGCGCTGTGAAATTTGCGATAAGGGACCCAAATCAGGCAACAACGTCAGTCACGCTATGAATAAGACGAAGCGGCGCTGGCTTCCGAATCTCCAATCGGTTCGGATCGACGACCATGGCGTGCATCGCACGGCTCGCGTCTGCACGGCCTGTCTTCGCTCCCAACGCGTAACCCGCCGAGCTTAAGCCCCGCCGGCAAAGTGATCCCACCCGGAGCGCTCTAAAGGCGCTCCGTTCCACGTTACCCCGGGCTGCGCGACCAGCGCCCCGATGCGAATGAGCTCGCGTCCGAAACGCGCCTCGTAACGCGCTGCGAGGTGCTGGAACGCCGCCGCGCGGACGGCAACGATCAACTCGAAATCTTCTCCCGCCCCGAGCGCAAAGCGCTCGGCGTTTTCGTCGCGCATTTGCGCGACGGCGCGCGCGGCATCGGCAACGGGAACGGCTTCGATCGTAGCGCCACAGCGGCTCGCCGCGACGAGACGCGCCACGTCGGTGGAGAGGCCGTCCGAGCAATCCATAAGCGCACGCACGTTGCGGCTGGCCGCCAGAAACCGTCCCTCGGCGACGCGCGCCTCGGGACGGCGGAAGGCGCTCAAGGCTCCGGCGCGCAGCGCGTCGGCGACGTGCAGCTCCGCATCGCGCGCTAGTTCGAAACCGGCGCGGGCATTGCCGAGCGGACCGGTAACGGCAAGCACGTCGCCGGGATGCCCGCCGTCGCGGCGCTTTGCGTCGGACGCGCGAACTTCACCGACGACGGTCACGGCCAGCGTCAGCACCGGCGCGCGCGACAGGTCGCCGCCGGCAATTGTAAGATGCCAATGCCGCGCGGCCGCCGCGATGCCACGATAACACTCGAGCAACTCTTGTGCGCCGCGTTCCCGAGCAACTCCGAGCGCGACGGTCGCCAGCACTGGACGCGCGCCCATGGCAGCCAAATCGCTAACGTTGGCGGCCATCGCGCGCCAGCCGGCATCTTCGAGACCCATCAGAGCATCGGTGAAATCGACGCCTTCGACGAGCATATCGCTGGAAATGGCCGAGAGGTGCGAGCGCGACGGACGCCAGAGCGCGGCGTCGTCGCCGATACCCAAAACTATCCGGCGCCCTTGAGCGGGCTCAGCGTTACAGAGGGCACGAACTGCTTCGACGACTTCGTCTTCGGTCACGCGAGAAGCGCGCGCAGGCGGCGCAGCTCCGCTCCGGGATCGCGAGCGCCGAAGACGGCCGACCCCATGACCAGCGCATCGGCGCCGGCCTCGACCAACGTCCGCAGGTTCTCCGCGCCGACGCCGCCGTCGACCTCGACGAGACATCCGGGATTGCGAGCGTCAATCAAACTCCGCGCTTCGCGTATCTTTTCGATGGCGCGCGGAATGAACTTTTGGCCTCCGAAGCCGGGATTGACGCTCATCACCAAAACGGTGTCGCAATCTTCGATGACGTCTTGTAGCATCGCCACCGGCGTCTGCGGGCAGATCGCGATTCCCGCCTTTGCTCCGATCGAACGCAAGTGCGCGAGCAGCCGCTGCGCGTGGCAGGTCGCCTCGAGGTGAAAGGTGATGCGGTCGCAACCGACGGCGCGAAAATCGTCCACGTAACGCTCGGGTTCCACGATCATCAAGTGCGCGTCGAAAACGAGCGGCGAGAGTTTGCGCAGGTCGCCGATGATCTTCGGGCCCCACGTAATGTTGGGAACAAAGCGTCCGTCCATCACGTCGAGGTGCAGATACTCGGCTCCGGCGCCTTCGACCGAAGCAATCTGTTCCGCGATACGCGCGAAGTCGGCCGAGAGCAGCGACGGAGCAAAGATCGTCACTGCGTCGGGCCCGGGGTTGCCTTGCCGTTATAAACGGTGGGAGGCTCGGTGCCCAAGCGCGTCTCTCCGACCAGCTCGCTGTTGACGTACATGTCGAGGACCGACGTTCCAACGGCGGTCACGGTAAAGTCGAGTTTCTGTCCCGGACTGGCGTAGGCATGGTAGAGATCGTAGCGGCCGGTATCGTCGGTCAGCTCCAATCGGACGTCGAGCTGCTGGCCGGTAGCCTCTTGCGGCGCCGGCACCGAGACCAAGACGTGGACTTGGTGCAGCTGGTAACCCGATTCGTTCGGGCCGGCGCTGACTTGCAGCGAGACGGGATCGTACGACGCGATCTTCGACTTCGGCAGCGGATTCTGCCGCGCGACCATGGCGTGCGGGGGGCCGTCCTTGCCAAGTGGCGTCCAGACGAGCTGGCCGATCTTGACGCCGGACGCAGAGGCCAGATCGCGCGCCTGGTCGACGGTCAATCCGACGAAGTTGGGAACCGAGACGTTCGTTTTTCCGCCCGCGCTGACGGTAAGGGTTACCGTATCGCCTTGGTGCACGCTGAGCAGCGGCGCCGGGTTCTGCGAGATGACGTGACCCTCCGGAATTACGTCGCTGTGCGCGTAGGTGATCTTCCCGAGCGCAAGATGCGACTGCGAGAGATCGAGCTGCACTTCGCGCATGGACTGATACCGCAGGTCGGGCATCAGGCGCGCGATGATCCCGTCGCTGATGACGAACGAAATCTGCCGTCCGGCGCGCACTTGTTCGCCCGCGTCGGGACGCTGCATGATGATGACGCCCTTGGGATAACGGTCGCTGCTGGTATGATCGGCGATGGCCGAGTTGAGCTTAAGGCGCGCGATCTCGGCGTTGGCGTCGCCGAGCGTCTGGCCGACGAATGAGGGCAGCGTCACGGTGCCCGAAGAGGGCATGAGAAAGTCGTAGATCTGATGGCCGAACCACACGACCACGCCGACGAAGAGTGCCAGCACGATCGGAAAGACCCAGTCGCGCGGCACGTAGCCTTGGATTGCCGTTCTCAGGCGAGGGCCTCCGCCGGAATACTGCTGAAGTCGAGATTACTGAAGACGCGGGCCGCGTCTTCGTGCTCGTCGAGCGCGTCGAGAAAGGCCAGCGCTGCTTTTAGCTCCGCTCCCTGCAGCTCGAGTTTGGTTTTCGCGCGCATGCCGAGATACACGTCGGAGAGCTTCGCGCCGCGCTGCCGGAGCGTATCGCGGACTTCGGCCAGACTTGCCGGCGCGGTGTAAATGATCGCGAGCTCGGCGTCGTACTCGATGTCCTGGACGCCGTCAACCAGCGCTTCTTCCATCAAGGCATCTTCCGACTTGCCGGCCGGATCGAGCTCGATGATGCCGACCGCGTCAAACATCCACCCGACGCTGCCGGTCTCGCCCAGGCTTCCCTCATGACGGCTAAAGAGAAAGCGAAGCTCGCCGGCGGTTCGATTGCGATTATCGGTCGCTGCGTCGACGACCACGGCCAACGCGTGCGGGCCGTAGCCCTCGTAGCGAATCTCTTCGATCTCGCGCTCGTCGCCCGACCCGCCGGCCCGCGCGATGGCGCGCTTGATATTCTCCTGCGGCATGTTGAACTCGCGGGCTTTTTCAACGGCCATCTTGAGGCGATAGTTAGCATCGGGATCGGGCGAGCCGCCCTTAGCCGCGAGGATGATCTCCTTGCTCAGCTTGGTAAAAAGGGCGCCGCGCTGCGCGTCGACTTTACCCTTCTTGAGCTTGATGTTATGCCATTTGGAGTGTCCGGACATCGGTGCGGCCTTCGCTAACCCGGGCCAATAATCCAGGTCGGGAACCACATACGGTGGTGCCAAGCGTTCCAGGTTAGCGGATGCGTGGCGAGGATCGGATAGAAAAAGACGAACGCCGCACCGGCCACGGCGACGTAGGAGCCGACCCCGAGCCAGCCGGCCCAGCCCATGCCGCGACCGCGCGCCCAGTGCAGGAACCGCTGCAGCAGAATGACGTTGCAGAGGCAGATCAGCGGGATATCCACGTAAAAGTGGTAGGCAAACGTTATGCGCGGCGACCGCGCCCAGGGCAGCCACTGCAGGAGATAGGTCAGGACGATGAGCGCGTAGGCTTTATTGCGCTCGCGCCACGCCAAGAACGCGACCCATGGGACGCAGATCAAGCCAAACCACATGATCACCGGATTGGGAAGCGACGTAATCTCGTAGACGCAGCATCCGTTGGGATCGGTCTGATCTTTGCGGCGGTCCTGATAGTAGTACGCGATC
>CAZMPP010000066.1:3828-10835 GCA_964568035.1 uncultured bacterium | reverse complement strand
ACGGCTCGGATTTTGCATAAACCGCTTCACTCCCAAGGAGACGAGGCGGTTTTTTATTTTGGCGGCGACTGCGCAAAAAATGTGTAAGGGGTGCATATGCTGCAAGCCATCGAACCAACCGAAATCTCGTTGGACGCGTACACCATCTGTAGCTTTCTGCCGAATCTCGAGTCGGCGCGCGCCATCCCGCTGGTGCTTATCGGTTACCGTCAGAGCGAAGATCCGTGGTTCGTGTGGCTCGTCCCTAAGGACGGCGTCGATCCCGTCGGGCTGACCGACGATCCCTACTACACCAAGGTGCTGCGCGATCCGCAAGCCTACTTCTCAAAAAAGCTGCGGAAGTACGTCGAGGAGACGGGCTGCGTAAAGCGCGGGATCGAGATGTTGATCGACTGCCACCAGAATCACTTAGCCTTCACGCCGCTGGTCGAGATGTCGGAACGCCCGTTCCGGCATCCGCTCCAAGTAGAACTGGTCGGAGCTTTTTAGGACGCAGAGTTAGGTATTATCGCCGCTTGAGGCGCGGATGGAACGGTGGTAGACGATTCGAACCGGCGTGGCATCCGTCGGACTCTTGCCGCGAAGACGCGCTTCGATCGTGAGCGTTACGTTGAGTGCGCGAAGGATGCCGTCCTCAGGCGCGTAGTAGGCGATACCGTCCATGTGCATGTCGCCGCCGAGGATTTGATCGGCATGGCCCTGCAACGCTCCGCTCATTGGTCCATCGGCTTCGAACCGCACGGCCACGGTCGGATGGCCGGCGATCGGGCCGTCAACGCCGGGGCGAAGATAGCCGCGCAGCACCGTCTCGCCGCCCAGCGGTGAACGGGCCGCAAACGGCACGCGGGAGCGCAACGAGCGTACGTCGCGCAGCGTGGCTGCGTCCAAGCGCACGGCAAACGGTTGATTCAAAATCGTCAGAAAATCGGGATCGTCGTCAATGCGGTCTTCAAACCAGCCGCTTTCGGTGAGGACTTGAACGAAGAAAGCCTCGGCCGCACTCTTGGTCGTGCCGGTGAAGCGCGTATAATGCGCGCGCGCCGAGAAACGAAGCTCCTTGCCCGATTGTCGAATCGTCAAGCGCTCGGTTCCAGAGTACGAAATACGCGAGAGGCCGGCACCCGATTCGACGCGATAAAGATCGTCGCCGGCGACGGCGTACTGCAGGTCTGCACGTACGGGCCCGGTCACCGCGATGATTGCGGCAACCAGGGCGATGCCAAGTTTGATTTGCACGCTCCGTTTCTTCCCGAGAAGAAGTTTCTCTTACAGTATGATCTGCCGCAAGGGCAGATATCGTTTTGGAGCTATCTTCGGTTGAGCGCACCGCGGCGGCGCTTGCTTACGAAGAAGCGCACGTCTGCGGAGCGCTCGCAGACGACGACCGCGTCGGGGTCGGCGAACGTGCGTCCGTCGACGTCGATCGTAAAGTCACCGGCCATCAGACCGGCGAGCGTGCGGTGGATGCTGCGTACAAATTTGTCGTGAGGGGCACGCGACCCGATTGCCTCGCGGACCGCGTACGCAATGAGATCGCGCACGCGAAGTGGTGTGGCGAGCGCGAAGGCTCCCGAGCCGCCGACGGTGACGGCGCGGAGATCGAGCGGGACCTTCACGCGGATCATCTTGCGGTCATTTTCTGCCGCATCGAGGAGCTGCCTGCTGCCGGGGATAAATGGATTCTCGAATGTCCTTCGGGAACGTGCCGGCCGACATGTTGGCGGGAGCGCTCGAAAAGCTTCTGGCAAAGACGGAGGAGAGCGAACTCGCCTCGTTCTATGCGCGTGAGCTTTTGACGATGCCGCCCGAAGTCTACGACGCTTACGTCGAAGCCGTATTTGCGGCGTTTCGGGAACGCGGCGAGTCGTCGGAAGATGCTGCCGAAGGCGCGGGCACGACGCTGGAGAGCATCAGCCGCCGAGAAGCCGGCGCGGCGGATTCGCTGGTGCGATATGCCCAAACCAATCCGGATTTGCTCAAGGAAGCGACGACGCTCTTGGTCGAGGAACACCCCGAACTCGTTGCCACGTTGCCTGAAGTGCTGCAGCACGCGCTGGCAGAGCGTCTGACACGTACCTGAGCGGAGCGCAACGATGAACGAACCGCGCCGACGCCGCCGATCCGGCGACGAACCGCCGGGCGGTCTGCCGCTGCTGCCCCTGATCGTTTTGGTGATTTTGGCGGGCCTGCTCTTGGGCGGCGCGCTCGCTCACTTCTTTGGGCGATCCAACTCGCCGGCCGCATCGGTTGCCTCCAACGAGATGCCCACGGCGGCGCCTTCGCCAACTCCAAAACTTCCATCGGCGCTGCCCTCGCCGACACCGACCTCGACGCGTCCATCGCCGGCTGCAAGCACGACGTCTTCGCCGTCACCGGAATCTTCGTCGAGCCCGACGCCGAAACCGAAACCGAAACCAGCGCCATCAGCTACGACCGCGCCGACCGAAAAAGCAACGACACCTACGCCGGCACCAACACCTGCCGCGACGGCGACGCCGGCTGCCACGCATGCGCCGCCCGCCACCCACGCGCCCGCCGCAACCAGCGCTCCCGCGTCACCTCCGAACGAGACGCAGGCGGTAGGAATCGTGCGTTCCTATCTGTCGGCGATGGCGCGCGGAGACCGTGCGGGCGCGGCATCCTACCTCGCGCACGGTTCGCCGAGCGAGTCGTTTATGAACTCGACCTCACACGTCGATTCGGTACGCGTGGCGACGGTGGGGGCGCAGCAATATCAGGTAACGGCTGCGGTGCAGAGCGGCGGCGGTGAGTACTACGTTACGTTTACGGTGGGGCCGGGTGCGAACGGGTTAGTTATAACCGACCACTACACGGTAAAGCCGCACTAGACCTCGGCGCCGAGGCCGGTGGACGCGCGCACTTGGAGTTGATCGAAGCTCTGTTCGGCCTCGCGATCGCGGAAGAGCAGCGATCCGGCGATGGCCGCGATTAACCCGATCGGGATCGAAACGATACCCGGATTTTCAAGCGGGAAGATCGCGCGATCGCCCATTGCCAACGGGCTCAACGCAATGAGCGCAAAAGAGGAGAGCAGTCCGCACAACATGCCCGCAATCGCCCCGGTGCGAGAGAAACGGCGCCACATGAGCGCCAGCACGATAACGGGGACGTTTGCGCTCGCTGCCACGGCAAAGGCGAGGCCCACTAAAAAGGCCACGTTATACGTGCGGAGCGCAAGGGCGAGTGCGATTGCCAGCGCGCCGACGACGGCGGCGGTGCTTCGAGCAACGAAAAGATGTTCGGTCTCCGACCCGCGGCCGTTGCGGATGAGACTAAACCAAAAATCGTGTGCCACGGCAGATGACGCCGTGATCGTCAGTCCGGCGACGACGGCAAGGATCGTCGCGAACGCAACGGCAGCGACGAAGGCGGTCAAGAGCGAACCGCCGAGCTTGGCCGCCAGCAGCGGAGCGGCGAGATTGCTGTCTTCCTTAGGCACGATATAATCTTGACGCGCCAGCTGCTTGTTGAGTTGCTGCGCTTGGTCCGGGTGATGGGCGATATATTCGATCGCCTGACCCGCGTAGAGGCGCGGGCCGATGTGTTCTTCGCCCACCAGCGTCGCGGCGCCCAGACCCATGAATGAGGTCGCCAAATAAAAAACACCGATCAGCACCATCGCCCAAGCGACCGAGGTTCGCGCCGCCTGCGCCGAGGGAACGGTGAAGAAGCGCATCAAGATGTGCGGCAATCCGGCGGTTCCCAAAACCAGCGCGAGTCCGAGCGAGATGAGATTCCAGGCCCCTAGCGGTCCGTGAAAGAGCAGACCGGGCTGCAGCAAGTTCGTCGCCTTCCCCGCAACGCTTACGTTTGAGGCGGCGCTGAGAAAGGCGCCGATCGAAAAGTGAAATTTAACCAGGATCAGAAGGCAGAGTCCCAAGGTTGAAACGAGCAGGAGCATCGCTTTGATGATCTGGACCCACGTCGTTGCCAGCATTCCGCCGAAGATCACGTAGACGAGCATCAGCGCCCCGACGAAAACGATCGGTACGACGTCGCCCAGGCGCGGCAGGAGTAAATTAACCAGCGCGCTCACGCCGACCATTTGCGCGACCAGATAGATTAAAGTGACGGCGAGCGTGGAAAGCGCGACGGTAGCGCGCACGCCGCGTCCGCGCAGGCGCAGTGAGACGAGATCGGCGAGTGTATATTTACCGGCGTTACGCAGTGGCTCGGCGATCCAAAAGAGCACCGCAAGATAACCGACCAGCCACCCCACGGAATACATGAAGCCGTCAAAGCCATAAAACGCGACCAGACCGGTGATGCCGAGGAAGGTGGCGGCGGAGACGTATTCGCCGGCGATGGCCCAGCCGTTCTGCAGGCCGCCGATCTTGCGGTGTGCGGCGTAGAAGCCGCGGCTCGTCGTGCTTTGCCCCGACGCCCAGTACGTAACGACGAGCGTGATCGCAACGAAGATCGCGAACATCACGAGCGTCTGTTGGGTTCTCATGTGACCAGGCGCGTCAACTCTTGCGTCTCTTGCTCGCGAATCTGCGCCGCTGCGACGTCAAAGTGACGCGCCCGCCGCAGATACAGCGCCAGCAGGATCCAGGCCATTGCGAACTGCGAGAGGCCGAAACAATATGCCAGCGTCAGCGGACCGGCAACGGGCCGGCTCATAGTCTCGGGGAAGAAGCCGACCGAGATCGGAAGCGCGAGATAGTAGGCGACGAAGAAGAGCGTGGCCGGAAGCACGAAACGGCGGCGCGAGCGCTGCAGCGCGCGAAATTGTGGCTCGGCCGCAAGCTCGCGCCAGCGGCCCGGCTCGATTGGGCGAATCACTCCTCGTCCGGCCAGGCGGCGAGGCGGCCGATGGCCGCGCTCTTGAGGACGCGCAGGCCGAGCATCGCGCACTTCATCCGGGTCGGACTGATGCCGATGCCGACGTTCTCCAGAACTGCGTCTTTTGAAAGTTTGGCCACGTCGGAAAGCTTCATGCCTTTGACCGTTTCGGTGAGCATCGAGGCGGAAGCCTGGCTAATAGCGCAGCCCTTGCCGGAAAATTTTAGATCTGAGACGACCCCGTCATCCAGCCTCAACTCCATCCGGATTTGATCGCCGCAGAGAGGATTTAGGTCTTCGGCTTCGGCGTCGTAGTGCTCGAGATGCCCAAAGTTTCGGGGATTGCGGTAGTGGTCGAGGATGTAGTCGCGATAGAAATCGTCCATCAGGCCTCGCGGCTCACAGGCCGAAGACGCGAGCCGCTTTTTCGATTCCTCCGCAGAGTGCGTCGACGTCGGCCTCGGTATTGTAGATATAGAACGAGGCGCGAGCCGTAGCGGCCCAGCCCATCTTTTCCATGAGCGGCATGGTGCAATGGTGTCCGGCGCGGATGCAGATTCCTTCGGTGTCGAGAATCGAGGCGAGATCGTGCGAATGGACGTCGGCGAAGTTGAAAGAAATGACGCCCGAGATCGCGTCGGGGTCGCGCGGTCCGTAGATCTCGAGGCCGCGCGGCTCGAAAACGGCTAGCCGATCGAGCGCGTAGCCGACCAGGGCGCGCTCGTGTTCGCGCACCCACTCCATGCCGATCGATTCCAAGTACTCGACGGCCACGCCGAAGGCGATGGCGTCGGCGATGTTGCTGGTGCCCGCCTCGAACTTTCGTGGGGGTTCGCTAAAGGTCGTGTGCGCATACTCGACCTTCTTTATCATGTCGCCGCCATAGAGAAACGGCGGCATCGCTTCGAGCAGAGCGCGCTTTCCGTAGAGGGCGCCGATGCCGGTCGGCCCGAGCATCTTGTGACCGCTGAAGGCGTAGAAATCCACGTCCAGTGCCTTGACGTCAACGGGCAGGTGCGGCGCGCCTTGCGCGCCATCGATTAAAACGACCGCGCCCGCGGCGTGAGCGCGGGGTACGATGATATCGAGCGGCGCGATCGTTCCCAACGTGTTGCTGACATGTGCGGCGGCGACGAGCTTGCACCCGTCGAGCAGACGATCCAAGTCGTCCAACACGTAGCGTCCGCGATCGTCTATGGGGATAAAGCGCAGCTCCACGCCGTTACGGTCGGCCAGCGCCTGCCACGGTACGAGATCGGAGTGGTGCTCGAGTTCGGTCAACAGGATGGCGTCGCCGCGTTTGAGGTTGGCGCTTCCCCAACAGTAGGCGACCAGATTGATCGCTTCGGTCGTGTTGCGAACCCAGACCACTTCGCCGGGATTGGCACCGACGAAACGAGCGACCTTGACGCGAGCCTGTTCGTATTCCTCGGTGGCGCGCGCTGCGATCTCGTATACGCCGCGATGAATGTTTGCGTTGTATCGTTCGTAGTAGTCGACTAACGCTTGGATCACCACACGCGGTTTCTGCGAGGTCGCCGCCGAGTCGAGGTAGACTAGTCGCTTCCCGCGCGATGTCGGGTGCGCCAAGATCGGAAAGTCGGCCGCGATGGCGGCGGCTTTGGAAGAGACCGCGGCGCGCATCAGGCCAGCTTCGCCGCTAATGCGGCGCGGATTTCGTCGCGCAAGCTCGCCGTCGGAAAGCGCTCGACCGCCGGCTCGAAAAATCCGAGCGCGATCATTCGTTCCGCGGCGCCCGCTTCGATGCCGCGGCTCTGCAGGTAAAAGATTTGCTCCGCGTCGAGCGCTCCGACGGTGGCCCCATGGTAAGCCTTAACGTCGTTGGCGCCGATCTCGAGGGCGGGCACCGAATCGACGTGGGCCGTCGGCGAGAGCAGCAGCGCGTCGTCGCGCAGCCGAGCGTCACTGCCCTGCGCGTGCGGGGCGATGCGAATGTTTCCCAGATAGCGAACCTGACCGCGATCGCGAGCCGCCGACTTAACCAGCGTGTCGGAGGCCGCTTCTCCGGCGGCATGCTCCACGGTGCTGATGACGTCGACGTGCTGCGTTCCGGTCGGAAAGAAGATACCGCTGATGGTCGTCTCGGAGCCCGGGTGCTCGATTGCAACTACGAGTTCGTCGGCGGAGAGGGCTCCGCCCAAGAATGCCGTTGACAGCGCGACGCGGGCGTCGCGCCCCGG
>CAZMPP010000066.1:0-3818 GCA_964568035.1 uncultured bacterium | reverse complement strand
GGCCGCGCGGCTGAAGATCGCACGCGCCGAGTCGTCGAGATTCTGCAGCGTCGCATACGTTACGTCGGCATGGTCGCCGGTGACGATCTCGGTCGCACCGCAAATAAACGCGCCGGCCTGTGCCGTCACCCGCTCGACGATCGTCGCCCGTGAGCCCCGCTCGGCCAGCACGATCGTCCACGGGAAGATTGCCGCTTGGGCGCCGGCGGCATACCGAATCACGATGGGTTCGTCACTCGCCCGGTCGGCCGGAATGTAAACGAACGTACCGCCGTCGGCAAAAGCGGCCGCTAAAGCGCCGAACTTAGTCTGCGCAGCGCGCGTTTTGCCGAGCGCCCTGGCAAGAAGCTGCGGGTGTTCGCGCGATGCGGTGGCGAGATCGCAGACGATGACCGACGAGTCGGCATTCTCCGCGAGGTACTCGCTTGCGCCGGCGTCGATTGCGGCTGCGGAGGGCGAGAGCGTCTCGAAGTCTATGCGCCAGAAGCGCCCCGGTTTCTCGCGACCGCTGCGCAGCGCGAAGAAGCGATCCAGCGCGACCCGGCGCTCTTCCTGCGTGAACGGAGCCGCCGGCGTCCGCCCCAGACGTTCGTAAAACTCTTGGGGCGAGGATGCCGTAGACGGCTCGCTCAAAACCGAACTAGACAACGGCGGTGGTCTCTTCGCGAATGATGTCGTAGCCTTCGCGTTCGACGCGATGTGCCAGATCGGGTCCGCCCGTTTTGACGATGCGCCCGTCGATCATGATGTGCACGACGTCGGCCACGACGTACTGGAGAATGCGCGGGTAGTGCGTGATGATCAAGAAGCCGGTGTCGCGGCCTTCGTCGCTGGCGCGCAGCGACGCGATCGAGTTACCGACGTCCTTGAGCGCGTCGATGTCCAACCCCGAGTCGGTTTCGTCGAGAATCGCATATCGCGGCGCGAGCACCGCAAGCTGCAGCATCTCGAGCCGCTTCTTTTCACCGCCGGAGAAGCCGTCGTTGAGATAGCGTCCCATAAATGAAGGATCGATGCCGAGCTGTTCCATCTTCTCCAGAAGCAGCGCGCGAAACTTGGCCGGCGGAAGCGGGTCGTTCGGACGTTCGGCTTGCCGTGCGGCGTGCAAAAAGTTTGCGACCTTCACTCCGGGTATGGCCGCCGGATACTGAAAGGAAAGAAATAGGCCGGCGCGAGCGCGTTTGTCGGGCGCGAGCGCTAGGATGTCCTCGCCGTCAAGGGAGACGCTGCCCTCGACGTCATACTGCGGATGGCCGGTGAGCGAGAAGGCGAGCGTCGACTTGCCGCTTCCGTTGGGGCCCATAAGCGCGGCGACGCGCCCGGGTTCGACGGTCAGATCGATGCCTTTGAGGATCTCTTTGCCGGCGACGCGGCAGCGAAGATTAGTGATGCGCAGATCGTGGTGGGGCATGCGATTTATCCTAGCCGAGGCTCTCTTAGAAAGTCAAGGAAAAACTTTACTATCTAGGCGTTTTCGTGCTAGGATAGCCGCGGATGCACGCCGACCGATTCTTTCAGACGACCCGCGGGAAGATCGTGAGCGAACTGCGCCGTCGCGGTTCCGCTTCGGCAGCCGAATTGGCCCAAGCCTTCGGTCTCTCGCCAAATGCCGTCCGCCAGCAACTCGTGGTGCTGGAACGGGATGGCCTGGTGGCCGAGACGCCGGTCCGCCGCGGCCCCACCAAGCCCACCTTCGAGTTTTCGCTGACCTCCGAGGCCGACAAGCTCTTCCCACAGGGTTACGACAAGATGCTGACGGCGGTGCTTCGCGAGGTGCGCGCCCAGTTCGGAACCCCGGCGGTCGAGCAGATCTTCGAAGGACTCTCCCGCCGCGCGATCGAGCGCGCACGCGGCGAGGTGACGGCCACCGATCCCGAAACGAAGGTTGCTCAGCTCACCGAGATGTTGCGCAAAAGCGGCGTCGTTGCCGAATACAATCTCATCGATGGCGGGTTCGTGCTTCACGAGCACAGCTGTCCTTACTCCGATGCGGCGAAGGAAAATCCGGAGGTCTGCCAAGTCATCCACCACGTATTGGACGAAACCATCGGCGGCGAACACTCACAAACGGAATCGCTCGCGCACGGCGGCCGAGAATGCCGTTTCGAACATCACCCAAAGGAGATGGTCGGTTAAATGGACTTCCCCAAATTCCAACGCCTCGTCGAGGAACGCAGCGGCTTCCGGACGATGGAGAACGCCACTGCGAGCGGCGAGTACTTTAGCGACTCGTGCGGCGACATGTACAACTTCTTTTTGAAAGTTGGACCCGGGGCGGTAATCGAGGACATTTCCTATTTCACGACCGGCTGCGGATTCGGAACGGCGACCTGCAGTTTGGTGGTCGAACTGGCGAAGGGTAAAACGGTCGACGAAGCCGGCGCGATTACGGCCGGCGAGATCGAGTCTCAGCTCGACGGATATCCGGAAAAAAAGAAAGATTATCCGGAGCGCGCCCTCGAGGCGCTGCAAGTTGCCATCGCCGATTATCGCGGCAAAGTTTCATCTGGTTCGGTTCCCGATTATTCGGCGATGCCGCGCGCAGCAGCGCCCCAGCCCGCGGCTCCCGCCGCGCCCGCAGCCTCCAACGGCGATGCGGGCAAACTGCTCATCAAGCTGCGCTAGTCTAACCGCCGGTCAGCGACGCCGTCGCTATTGTTTCATACCGCGTCGTGCGGTTGGCGGGGTCGGGCAGCGATTCAAAGAGAGCCAGACTCTGCACCGGCATCTGGATTGCGGCAAAATCCACTAGCGGCAAAGGGCGTTTCGATTCTTTGACACGCGCGATCGTTACGTGGACGACCGCGTCGTCGTCGAACGTAAAACCCAGCTCGCGATAGGCGTGGCGCAACCCGGCGGCCAGCGTACGAAACGTTGCGCCCTGCGCGCGCGAGCCGACGAACACGACGCGCGGACGGCGCTCGTGTGGAAAAGCACCGAGCTTGTCGAGGCTGACCGCAAAGGGAACGAATCGCGATGCGGTTGCCGCAAGCGCCTCTTGTATTGAGGCGACTCGATCGGCATCGACGTACCCTAAAAACGCCAGCGTTACGTGAAGCTTTTCCGGAGCTTCGTATTTTGCCGAAAAGCCGATGTGCTGCAATGACTGCGCCGCGGCGGCGCAGGCGCTGCGCGCCGTATCGTCGAGCTCGATGCCGGCGAAGAGGCGACGCCGGCGCTCGCGCGGTTCACCCAAGCAGATAGGGGTTAGAGTTGCGCTCGATGCCGATCGTCGTAAACGGCCCGTGCCCGGGAACGACCGGCGTTGCGTCGTCGTAGGTGAGGAGCTTGCTGCGAATGGAGTGCACGATGTCTTCCATCGAGGTGCCGCCGAGATCCCAGCGTCCGATCGAACCGGCAAAGAGGGTGTCGCCGCTGAGCAATCGCGGGCCTCGTTCGCCTTCGATCGCGAAGCAGACGCTGCCCGGCGTGTGGCCAGGCGTATGGAGAACCTGCAGCGTCACGGAACCGGCGCGCAGCAGGTCGCCATCGCGCAGCTCTCCGTCGAGCGCGACGACCGCAGGCGCGTGTGGGACGCCGATCCAGCGTGCCTGAAGCGGCAACGCCGCGTAGAGCGGCAGGTCGGCCGGGTGCAACAGCGCGCGCGCTCCCGTCTTGTCGCGAAGCTTCCCCAAGTCGCCGATATGATCTAAGTGCGCGTGCGTGTGCACGAGCAGCCGCGCGCGCCAACCGTTCTCTTCGAGGCAAGCCACCACGTCGTCAACGCCGTCGCCGCCGTCCACAACGATGGCGTCGCGGCTCTCCGGATCGGCTACGACGGTACAGTTGCAGGCCAACGGGCCGACGGCGAACGTTTG
>CAZMPP010000065.1:3088-10840 GCA_964568035.1 uncultured bacterium | reverse complement strand
GTCGTGGAGCAAGCCGAGCGCCTCATCGAGTTTCTCCGTCTTCTCGATCCTAACAGCCACGAGTTCGTCGATCTTCGAGCGTGGGCGACGCACGCGCTGGCCTGCTTGGCCCGCGAGTTGTGCTTGCCGCAGGCGCTCCCGGAGATCGAACGGCAACTCGGCGGTCTGCCGTGGCCGGCCGACTTCGCTCACAACTCTTTTCAGACGCTCAAAAGTTTGGCGTGGGCCCGGGCGCTCCAGGGCGACTACTTTAACGCGTTTAGGCACCTTAAGCATGCCTCCGAAGTCGCCGATACCACCGCTTGGAAGGTCGTCGCCGCCTGCGACCGTTCGTATCTCGCGCGTTGCTTCGACGAGCACCGCTGGTCGCGAGTCGAGCTCGACGAAGCCGAACGGCTAGCCTCTAGGGTCGACTGGAATACGACCATCGCCGAGGAGCGGACGGGCCTGCTGCTGCTGGCCGAACTCTTTGGCGCGATCGACGCGTCGCGCTCGGCGATGTACCTGGCGCGCTATCGCGAGCTGGGCGACATCAAGTCGTCACTCTACTACCGGCACGACGCCCGCCGAGCGGCCTACGCACAGTACTCGACCGGCGTCGTCGAGATTCTTCTCGGGAATACTAAGCGCGGGCTGGCGCGGCTTCGCGAATCGCGCCGCGTCTTCGAGCGCTTCGGCTACGACTTCAGGGTCGCACGTTCTTTACTGGACGAGTTCGAAGTCACCCGCAACCGCGCCATGCTGCCGGGAATCGACGAGAAGCTGCGGCACTACCGGCAGAGCTGGTTGATGTCGAGGCTTCGCGAGGCCAGCGCGGATGCCGCCGTTGCGCTGCCGCCGATGCAGCATCGTGTCTTCGAAGAGCTTTGCCGCGGTAAATCGACGTTGGAGATTTCTCAAGCGCTGGGCCGAAGCCGATTCACCATCAGCAATCACATCAAGCAGATTTTGCGAACCTTCGAGGTAAAGAGCCGCGCGGAGCTGCTGGCTGAAGCCATGCGGCGCGGGCTCGTAAAAGACGTTCCGTCGTCGACGCGCCCGGCAGCCGCCTCGCGCCGCAACAGTTTCGCCTAAACCTCCTCGCGCTTAAAGTTAGCGCTTTGCCTGCGCGTCTTCGAGGCGGGCTAGCGATATCAGGTGCTGCACGTTCGCGTCGGTAGCGGCGTAGCCGGCGAGCGTTGCTCCGACCACCAAGTTGCCGTCGACGGCGCCGAGGCCAACGTGCGTCTCGTTGCCGCGCGTCACGCGACCGGCGAACGACGACTGACCGATGACCGGGATGCTAATCGGCGCGAAGCCGGGGATTTTACTTTTTGCTACGGCTATGTGGAAGGCGGACAAGGCGTCGCCGCCGCTGGCGTAACGATCGACGGAAAGCGTTACCTTTTTCGAACCATCCGCGCTAACGAAGATCACGCTGCGCGTCGCGACCGGATTTGCGGCGGCGGTTTTATTCATGCCGGAGTACTGCTCGCGCGCAACTTGCGGAAAGTATTTCTGCACGGTGCTTAGCTCGACGATCGCGCTGCGCGGGAGAACTGGAGATGCCGTCGCCGCTGCCGCGCCGAGCAACGCGACGGCAAGTGTGGCTGCGGCGATTTGCGCGTCCGAATTCACGTTGATGACTTTGGCGGAAATGAGCGTCACCCTTCGACGAGCTCAGGGTAACAAGGGGCGGGCGTTAAGCGGGCGGGTGTACTCTTGCCTGCGGCGAACATCTTCGTCATGGATATCGCAGGTTTAAAAGCACTCTTCGGTCAGCGCGTGCTCGCAGACGCGGGTAAGGAGTTCGTCGGAACCCTCGAGCTTATTGCCGGAAGCCAAGATACCGTCACCCTCAAGCCGCTCGACGCCGCAACGGCCAACAACTATCCGTTCGCCATTAACGGCGTAACCGCACTGAGCGCCGGCGCGATAACGTTTATTCAAAAGCTGTCGTGACAAAATGGTATGAGGGGCGCGGCTTTGTCGCGTTCGTCGAGGTGCTCTACCTCCTCGTACTCTTTGTTCTCGCGCTTCTCTACCTTACGCCGTTAGGCGCTGCCGCCCACGTTACGCTGCCCTCTTCTTTCGGTCCGCTACCCGTCGGCGTGCCGTGGTTCGGAGCGCTCGGCGCGGTGATCATCTCGCTCTCAGGCGCGTTCGATCATCGCACCGATTGGGATCCCACGTGGGCGTTGTGGCACTTCACCCGGCCGCTGATCGGCGTGAGCCTGGCGATCATTGCATGGCTTACGTTCCAGGCCGGAATCCTTGCGGTCGGTTCGGTTCCCAGCGCGCCGGCGCCCAATCCGTTAAATCCGGGGCACGACGTCACGGCCCCGACAAATCTGCTCTATTATCTGATTGCATTTGTGGTGGGCTATCGCGAGCAAGTCTTTCGCGAACTCATCAAGCGCGTCTCCGACGTAATCCTCACGCCGTCGGGGGGCGCCGCTGCCGCCGCAGCACCGGTCATCTCCGCGCTCAATCCAGCGAGCGGACGCGCCGCCGGAGGCGACACGATAGCGATTACCGGCACCGGTCTCTCCGGCACGACGGCCGTTACGTTCGGCAACGCTGCAGCTCCGACCGTGCGAGTTGCCTCCGATACCGAAATCTCGGTAACGACGCCGCCCGGAAGCGTCGGGCGGGTGCGCGTGACGCTTACGACCAGCGGCGGAAGCGCAATCGGTGGCCCGTTTACCTACAGCGCCTAACGCGCGGCGCTACGTCTTCTTCGCGCTGTACTTGAACCGAACGGCCGGCCCGTTCTTGGCCGGAACTTTCGCCTTGCCCTTGATCGTCGAGCCAGAGAGCAACGCATGCGCGCGAGCGTTGCGGCCGGGCGATCCTTCGATCACGAAGTGGAGCACCGTCTTGCCATGCGAGACTTCGACAACACCCTTGATGATCGGGAACTCGTCCGACACCGTTTTGAGTATGATGTCGAAAATGCCGGTGAACTTGCTGCCGTTCTGTTTGATCGTGATCTTCAGCGGCGCTTTGATGCTCCGGCCTTGCGACGTTTCGACGACCGTGCCCTTATAAACGCCGCCGATGTCGGGGACCGGCGCGCGCAGAGCTGGTGATGCTGGGCTTGCTCCGGAGAATCCCGGCGGTATCGGAGCGGCGCCGCGTGTGTTGCAGGCGACAAGCGAGGACGCGCAAAATGCGGCGGCGACTAAACCGAATAAATGAAGACGCATGCAGGCCTCCTAGTAAGACTGCTTGCTTCGCCGGGAATCGCTCGTACCTTTCTGCCAAAAAGGCGGCATCTTGGGTAATCTCTCGATGGAGGTCTGAATCCATGTCCTCGCGCTACGCATTGACTGCAATGCTCGCCGGTGCACTCGCAGCCTGCTCCTCAAATGGCACGCCTTCGGCAACTCCGGGCCTCGCCGGCGTCTCTTCGACGATTATGCCCTCGGGCGAACACGTGGTTCGCGCGGGACTCCTTGAGATTCGCTTCGGCGGTGCGGTGCGCCACGCGCGCGCCGGCCGTTCGTGGATGGATCCGGTCGGTAAGAAAAACGCCATTCTGTACGGCAGCTCGTACGACGGCGGCTTCATCAATATTTATAAACAGAAGGGCACCGGTCAGCACCCGATCGGTCAACTCACCTCGGGCCTTCTGAGCCCGCAAGGCATGTTTGTCGACAAGCATCACGACTTATGGGTCGCCAACACGAACGCTTTTAACATTGTTGCGTTTAAGCGCAACGCAACCGCGCCATTCTTAACGCTTAAGGATCCCGATTATTATCCAGTCGCTGTCGTCGTCGACCGTCACGGAACGGCGTTTGCGGCAAACGCGCAAGGTTCGAAAGGAGAGCCCGGCACCGTAACCTACTGGAAAGAGGGCGATACCCATCCCACCGGCACGATAACGGTTTCCGGGCTTCAGCTCGCGCTTGGCATCGGCGTCGATGCTAGCGACAACGTCTACGTCTCGTATATTCCGACGAGCGGGCCTCCGGAGGTTGCGATCGTCGCCGCCGGAACGACGACTGGTCAACCCCTGGGAATCAGCGGCGTATCGATCGGCGACATCACCTTCGACGCGACCAAGAACCTCGTGATGGAGGATGCGTTCGGCAGTCTCGGCGTCTGGGCGCGGCCTTATAACAGCGGGCCGGCGCGCACGCTCCCGGCCTTCGGCAACGAGCCGACGCTCGATAAAAAGCAGACGCAGGTATGGATCGCTGATGCAAACTTCTCCGACCCGATGATCGAAAGGTACGATTACTCGAGCGGAAAGCAGCTCGACGTGATCACGGCCGGTTTCAGCCATACCGCTATCCCCTACGGCGTGGCGCTCGACCCGGCAGCTAAACCCTAGCAGAAAGGAACGGCTCGGCCGAGAGTGGGAACGCCTCTCATGACTTCCGATCCGTACTTCGCCCTCAAAGCTCGGCAACGCGAGATGTGGTCCACCTTCGCGCCGACCGCCGTCTTCACGACGCCAACCGCAGCGAACCTGGTTCGTTTTGCCGGAGTCTCGCCGGGCGACGAAGTTCTCGACGTCGGTACGGGAACCGGCGTCGTCGCCATCACCGCCGCTCACGTGGGAGCGCGTGCGCGCGGCATCGACTTAACACCTCCCTTGCTCGAGGTTGCGCGCGAGAACGCGCGCATCGCGGATCTCGATGTCGAGTTCCTCGAGGGCGATGCCGAACAGCTTCCGTACCCCGACGCGTCGTTCGACGTAGTTCTCAGTCAGTTCGGACACATGTTTGCGCCGCGTCCCGAGTGCGCCGTCGCCGAGATGCGACGCGTTCTCAAACCATCGGGCCGCATCGCCTTTGCAACGTGGCCGCCGGACCGGCTGGTCGGCCAAGTCTTTGCTTTCGTCGGACGCAACTCGCCGGCGCCTCCGCCCGGCGCGGCCCCGCCTCCCCTCTGGGGCGACGAGGCCGTGATTACCGAGCGGCTGTCGAGTGATTTCCAGAGACCCGAGTTCGAGCGCGGCGTGATGCCGGTCTCCGCGCTAAGCCTGGGACACTACCGCCTCTTTATGGAGGCGAGCATCGGGCCGATCCGCAAGCTCGTTGAGAGCTTGGCCGATGCGCCGCAGCAGCTCGAGGCTGTCCGCCGCGAGATCGAAACGATCACGCAGCCCTATTTCGCTGCCAACCAAGTGGCACAAGAATACGTGATGACACGCGCCGTCGCACGTTAGCTACCCTGCGTCGCCACGTACCACTCGGTGCCGAAGCGGTCGTGCACCGCGCCGAACTTTCCGCCCCATTCGGCGTCGCCGAACGGCGTAACGACTTTGCCGCCCTCGGAGAGCGCGGCGAAAACTTCGGCGGCCTTGCTCTGATCGAGGATGGTTAGCGCGAGCGAAATATTGCCTTCGTCGGGATCGACCGTCTTTTTGTCCATTCCGTCGGAGGCTTTGAACGAGATACCCGAGCCGGTAAAGGTGGCGTACTGCACGGTCTCGCCTTCGCGCATGACGATCTCGTAATTTCCGTTCAGCGCCTTCTTATAAAACTCGAGCGCTTCTTCACACCGTCCGTAGAAAAAGACGAACGGGACCAGCTCCATCGGCGCGCCGCGCATGTCGTCGCCGGGATCGACCAATCCGATGGTGTGGCCCTCGGGATCGCGGAAGAGACCGATCACCGGACCGTTGGGCACCTTGTCGGGTCCCATCATCCGCGTGCCGCCGCGTGATTCGATCTTCCCGAACGCATCCTCGATGTCGTCCACCACTACGTAGAAAGTGACGTGTCCGTCGTAGCCTTCGGGCGCCTTGCCGATTCCGCCCATGATCCCGCGCTGGAATCCGGGCACCGGATCGACCAAACTGTACTGAACCTCATAGTCGGGGACCGGCTCGGCAACGTTCCAACCAAAGACGTCGGCGTAGAAGCTCCGCAGCTTCGGGGCGTCGTGCCCCATGATTTCGAAATGCATGACCGGGTGTTTCATCTCAGGATTCCTCTTTCGTTATGCGTTGTAGACGCGGCGAAGTTCGTTGATGTCGAGTTTGCCCATCTGCAGCATCGCCTGCATGGCGCGCTGCGAACGCTCTCCGTCCGGAGCGCCGAGCACTTCACGCAAGCCCTCGGGCACGATGTTCCAAGCGAAACCGTAGCGATCGGCTACCCATCCACACGGCATCTGCCTGCCGCCTTGCGAGAGCTTGTCCCACAAGTCGTCGACCTCGGCTTGCGTGGGGCAACTTACGAAGAGCGCGATCTTTCCTTGCGAGAAATTGTCGGCCGGAACGGCGGGGTCGCCGGTCGGCGCATTGATCGCCATAAAGGGCTGGCCGTCGAGTTCGAAGTCAACGGTCATGACCGACCCTGCCGGTCCCGGGCCCGCCTCGCCGTAGCGCGCGACGTCGGTGATTTTCGAGTTTTTGAAGACCGAAACGTAATAGTTGGCCGCTTCTTCGGCCTCACCGGTAAACCACAGGAACGGAGTGATGCTTGGCATTTCGGTTTCCTTTCGGCGGGAGAGAGAGGGCGCCATCATAGCAAAGACACTTTTAAAAAGCAAGTATCATTTGCAAAAACAACAAGACTTGCGCTATACTGACGAGGTGGCCATCGTCAAACGGAGTTACGGGCAGTATTGCGGGTTCGCTCGCGCGCTGGAGCTGATCGGCGAGCGGTGGGCTCTTCTTATCGTGCGCGACCTCCTTATCGGCCCCAAGCGCTTCAGTGACATTCAACGCGGTCTTCCTGGGATTCCGACCAACATTCTTACGTCGCGCTTAAACGAGCTCGAAGATAGCGGGCTGGTGCGCCGTCGGCTTCTCGAGCGGCCGGCCAAGGGCGTCGCTTACGAGCTGACCGAAGACGGCGCCGCCCTGGAAGACGCGGTGCTGGCGCTGGGCCGCTGGGGCGCGCTGCATTTGGGCGAGCAAAGCCCTCAAGAAACCGTCACCGAGGATTCGATTGCTATGGCCTTGCGCACGACCTTCCGCCCGGAAGCCGCGGGCAAGTCGAAGGTCACCTATATGTTGCGCTTGGGGCCGATTGAAGTGCACGCCCGTGTTCGCGACGGTACCGTGACGGTGGGTCGCGGTCCGGTAGCCAAGCCGGATCTCGTCATCGAAACCGGTCCGGCAATGAAAGCGCTGCTGGCGCGCGAAATCACACCCGCAGCCGCGCTCAAGAAGCGGATCGTGCGCATCATCGGCGATCCGAAACTGCTCGACCGCTTCGTTCAAATGTTCCGCATTTAGCACACGTCCCGCACCCGGTTATGCTGCGCTTGCGCTGCCAGCACGCCCAAACGGTCGTCGCGCCCGCGCGAAGGGTATCGCCGGCTATCGCGCAATCAGTGGGCGCCGTAGAAAGATTAGGTCGTGTTAGCTTGCCCCAGATGCCATCGCACCTTCGAGCCAACGAAAATTCATGGTGCCGCCTCTATCGAAATGAAGAAACTCGGCACCGACGAGTTGCTGATTCGACGTGAAACGGTAAAGGTAATCTGCATAAATTGCGGTCACGACTTCATGGTAAATAGGTCGCTTCTTCCCGATGGCCTTGCCGGCAAAAAGAAAAGATGAGCAATTCATGAATTCTTGAAAACTTTTTCTTTACGCTTTCTTTATCTGCGCCATGTAACTTGCTCTCGAACGATCACTTACTCGTTCGACACAAGGAGAGAACTCACAGCACATGGTTGCAAAATCACTCAAAATATCGGCCGCTCTCGCCGCAATAGCGTTAGCCGCTTGCGGCGGAGGCGGAGCCGGACCGGGCTTCGCCTCAGCCGTCTCGGGATGGGACCCGGCAGCACTCGCGGCCC
>CAZMPP010000065.1:0-3078 GCA_964568035.1 uncultured bacterium | reverse complement strand
CTCCGGTTAACAACCCGCCCCCCAACGCCGGAAATCCCCCGATCACGCAGCGCGTTGCGGGCAAGCCGGCATTCGTAAATCCTAAGAGCCATCGCACGCTCTATATTCTCAGCAGCGACACGCCAACGGGCGGCACATGCACCGGCGGTTGCCTTACGGTCTGGCTGCCGATGACCCCGAGTCAGGGATCGAAAGGGCAGAACAACTTCGGCATCGCTACGCGCTCCGACGGAACGGGCATGCAGTGGACCTATAAAAGTCATCCGCTCTATATGTATGCGGGCGATTCGGGTCCTGATGAGTCAAACGGACAAGGCATTCCGTTTGCCGGCGGCCACTGGTACGTCGCGCGACCGAATGGTTAGGTAGCGCACCATCTCCACAGCAGCGCGGCCACGACTAGATGAAGGCCAGGCCGGCAACGCCAACCTCCGGGCCGTACAGCGCCGTGTTGGCAATGCCCAAAGCGCCGACGTTGCTCCCGAAACCGAAGAGCACGTAGGCGAGGCCGTTCCAAACGCCGTGGCTCACGCTGCTGACGACGATCGTTACCGCGTTAAGCATCAACGTCGGAACCTGCGCGAGGGGCGGATTATATCCGGCCGGCAACAGAACCGCCGACCAGTGCCAAAGCGCGAAAGCAACGCTGCTAAGAATCAACGTCGCCGCCCCAGCGGCGCCGGCGCGTCGCAGCGATGCCCATAGCCAGCCTCTGAAGAATCCCTCTTCGGTAATCACCGCGATCGGTATCGTCGTGCCCGTAATAATGAGCAACATCATCAACGTGCTCGTTTTATGGTGCGGCGCGGCTGCGGGATTCAGCGCACCGGTGAGGGCCGCAATGCCGGCGAGCAACGCCATCACGACAACCGGGAAGACGATCGCGATCGCGTAACACTGCGCGACGCGCGAGCGTCCCCACGAGAAGCCGATGGAAAAGCGCCAGCGAACTGAAGGTCGATGCACCGGTTGCATCCATCGTCGACGGGGCAACGATCGCTGCGGCCACGCCGAGCGCGGGCCATATCCAAGAGCGGTTCACTGATGCGTGTACGGCGCAGGGGCGAGCGTGGTTTCGCAACGAAGGGAAGCGCATGGGGCAGTTGAGGTTCATTGATTCTATCCGAACGCTTTAGCGACGCCCTCACGTACGCCAACGAACTCCATCGCGAGCAGTGGCGTAAGGGCACCAAAATACCGTACGTGAGTCATCTTTTGGCCGTAGCAGGGCTCGTCTTGGAGCACGGCGCGAACGAAGAAGAAGCAATTGCCGCGGTTCTGCACGACGCCGTAGAAGATTGCGGAGGATCGGAACAGTTGGAGCAAATTCGACTGCGTTTTGGGGACCGCGTCGCCGCAATCGTCGATGGGTGCTCCGACTCGCTGGCCGTGGACCCGAATAAGAAAGATCACTGGTACGATCGGAAGGAGCGCTATCAGACCCGCCTTCGCGAGTCGAACGATTCCTCTGTGCTCCTAGTAAGCGCAGCCGACAAGCTGCACAACGCCCGTGCCACGCTGGCAGACGTCCGCAGATTAGGCCCCGCGGTGTGGGATCGATTTAGCGGCGGGCGCGATGCTGCGCTGCGCAACTACGCCAGGCTCCTTGACGTGTACCGCGACTCGCAAGATCAACGCGTTGCGCAGCTTCTTCTCGAACTGGAGCCGGTCCTCAAAAATCTCTCGGAGCTACAATGATCGAATCAAAGCGCACGCGCGAAGCAGTTCTGGATCGTGGTATCGGCTGTCTCGTCGGCTTGGCGATTGGCGACGCACTGGGCGCAACGCTCGAATTCAAAACGCGCGACCAGCATGCACCGGTCACCGACCTCGTCGGTGGAGGCACGTTCAATTTAAAACCGGGTGAGTGGACCGACGACACGAGCATGGCGCTCTGTCTGGCCGACTCAATCATCGAATCCAACGGCCTGGACGCCAAGGACTTAATGGAACGTTTTATCCGCTGGCGCGACGACGGCGAGAATTCGCCGACGGGATACTGCATTGACGTCGGCGGCACCGTCACCGACGCGATCAACCGCTTCTTGCGAACCGGCAATCCCGAGAGCGGGCCGGTGCACGAATACGCCGCCGGAAACGGCTCGATCATGCGCTTGGCTCCCGTCGCTCTGCGCTGGCACAACGACCCGGAGGCGGCGCGGCGCCACGCGCGCGTGCAGAGCCGCACGACGCACGGCGCTCCGCAGGCGGTGGAAGCATCGGCGCTGTTGGCCGACATCTTGGTCGACGCCATCAAGACCGGCGACAAGGCTTATGCGCTGCGCCCCCGCGAACTCGACGTTCGCGGTCTGTCGCGAATCGCGCAAGGCGATTGGCGGACGAAGCAGCGCGCCGACATCAAGTCGTCGGGCTACGTGGTGGATACGCTCGAGGCCGCCCTTTGGTCGGTATACTCCTCAGACAGTTTCGCCGCCGCCGTCATTCTCGCCGCGAATCTCGGCGGTGATGCCGACACCGTGGGCGCGGTAACCGGGCAAATCGCCGGCGCCATTTGGGGGCTGAGCGGAATTCCCAGTGCGTGGCTGGAGAAGCTGGCGTGGCGGGATCGGATCGAAGAACGTGCCCGCCGATTGATGGCCGCCTCTTAAACTGAAGTTAATTACCCTCAGGGATAATGTCCGGCAGTGGAACACATTGCCGGCAGCGGCGCTTCGGCCGCGACCATCGTATTCTTGCTCCTCGCCGTAGGGCTGGCGTTAAGCTTTGAGTTCGTAAACGGTTTTCACGACACGGCCAACGCGGTCGCAACCGTGATTTATACCAATACGCTGCCGCCGTGGATCGCCGTCGTTTGGTCGGGCCTTTGGAATCTCATCGGCGTACTCATCTCGAGCGGCGCAGTCGCCTTTGGTATCGTCGCGCTTTTGCCGGTCGAGCTGGTAATCAACGTGGGATCCGCTTCCGGTTTCGCCATGGTCTTCTCGCTGCTGATTTCGGCGATCCTGTGGAACGCCGGGACCTGGTATCTGGGGCTGCCCGCTTCGAGTTCGCATTCCTTGATCGGCTCCATCATGGGGGTGGGGCTGATGAATTCGGTCATGAATTCCGGCGGCTTCG
>CAZMPP010000064.1:0-10983 GCA_964568035.1 uncultured bacterium | reverse complement strand
TGTCATCACGGTTCTCGGCAAAGGGTATCGTTTCGTCGCGCCGGTCAGCGTGGTAGCTCCGTCTCCCGGCGAGCCGCCGCTCAATGGCGGCGACGAGCTGCCCGCGCCGCTCTTCGGCAACGCTCCCGAGGTGCTCAATCACTATTGGCGCGGTTCGTATCTCCTCGAGAAACACACCGCGAGCGCCTTAACCGCGGCGGCCGAACAATTCGAAGCGGCGTTGCGATTCGACGACGAGAACGTGCCGGCACTGATCGGCCTGGCTCGCGCACACGCGCTGATGGCCGAGTATTGGTACGCGCCGGGTTCGTATGCGTTCCCGAAGGCGAAGACGGCAATCGTTCGTGCGCTCGAGATCGATCCGTCCTCGGCCGAGGCTCGCGCGACGCTGGCGAACATCCTTCTCTTTTGCGACTGGAACTGGGCCGACGCGGAACGCGAAATCGAAATCGCCATTCGCTTAAAGCCGCAGTCCACGTCCGTATACACGACCGCCGCCTGGTTTTATATGTGCAAAGGGCAAGGCGACGAGGCGCTGCGACAGCTGCAGCGCGCGCTGCTCATCGAACCGTCGTCACCTGCGCTGCAGCTCTTCGTGGCCCGGATGTTCCTGCACCGCGGAGAGTACCGCCGTGCTATCGATGCATTTTCGAACCTCATCGAGAGCGGTCCGGACTTCTCGTTGGCGCGGCGTTACCGGGCCCAGGCCTTTATCCTCAACGGCCAGCCCGGAGAGGCGTTGGCCGATCTGCTCCTCCTGCCGCAAGACCGGGCCGAGGACCTCGCTCTGCGCTTGCCGTTGTTGGGACGCGCCTACGCCGATTGCGGAGACACCGAACGCGCCGAAACGATCTACCACACGCTGCAGCAGATGGCGCGAACGGAACACATCGTCGGTTTCAACCTGGCGACGATCGCCGTGGGGCTCGGTAAGCTCGAAGAAGCACTCGAGCACCTCGAAGAGGCGCTCAAGCGTCGCGAGCCGGCGCTGCTCATGTTGCGAAGCCTAGCGTTGTTCGGCCCCATCGCCGGTCGCTCGCGCTTTAAGGCGTTGCTCCGCGCGATCTGGCCGAACGATCCCGCGACGTAACCTACCGGCGCACCGCTACCGGATACACGGCCGGGCTGCGTAAACCGGCCGCGTCCACGCTGCGTACTCCGATTACGTAATCGTCTTTGGAGAGAGGCAGCGTGGCCTGCGCTACATTGCCGACGTCCTGCGCATGCTGCCACTGCGGCGCGTCGCTGGTACGCCACAGAATTTCGTACGACACGGCCTCGGCAGCAGGTGTCCACGTGAGCGTCGAGTCGTAGCCGAGATGCGCCAGCACCATCTTCACATCCGCCGGCGGCGCGGGTCCGAGTGCGAGGGTGGCGAGCGCCGCGACGTTGGCCTGCGTTACCCGTCGCAGGTACGCTGGGTCGACGTACTGCGGAAGATCGCCGTACTGCGTTCCGTCTTGCACGCGGACGTCTTGATGCTGGTGCGCGAAGTTTTCGTGCGGTTCGACGAAGCGGATGGCGGCCGAATACCCGGCGGCTTGAAACGATTCTTGATCTCCGCCGCGCATGAAGCGGTCGGCGCGAAAGATTTGCCGTACCGTGAAATCGGGTAAGTAGACCGGCACGACCTCGGCGACGAAGCGCGACAGCTCGCGCGATGGCGAGTCGTTTTCCGAGCCGACCAGATTGACGCGCGCCATGTCCGCTCCCGAAGGCAGCGCCTGACTAAAAACGCGAACGGCGTTTGGCTCGCTCTGCCCGTCGCCGCCCAGCGAGTTGCCGATGATGTCGTTGTTGAGGACGGCTAGGACGGGCGTGTGCTTTGCTGCTAGCTCGCGCGCGTAGTGGTCCGATCCCCAGAGCCCCAGCTCCTCACCGTCGAAGCACGCGAAGACGATGGTACCGCGAAACGGCGTCTTCGCCATAACCCGCGCGGCCTCGAGGACCGCCGAGACGCCCGAGCCATTGTCGTCGGCTCCGGGCGCCGCGCCGGCCCCATCGGTGCAATGACCGTCGCAATCGTCGAAGTGGCTGGACATAACGTACGTGCGTCCCGGCGCGCTCCCGCGCAGCGTCGCGACCACGCTGGACTCGGTGACGGCACGGGGCGTTTTCGCTGTTTTGGCCTGCACGTAGGTGTCGAGGGTAACGGTCATGGCCCCGCCGGTCGTTGCCGCAATCTCTGAGAACTGTGACGCGATCCAATCGCGCGCTGCGAAGACTCCGCGATCTTTGGTAGACGCCCGTTCGGAGAAATCGTTGCGCGTACCGAAGTTAACGAGCCGGTCGTCGGTCGCTTTTAACCGGTCGGCTTGCACCGCGTCGACCATCGCCGCGATCGGCGCGTACGGCGAGAGCTGCGGCAGCGGGGCGCTGCCGGCGCCGGCTCCCAAGAGCAACGCGGCGGCGGCGGCGGCGGTGACGCGAAGGGCGGCGAACGGATCGAATTTGACCATAGCCAACGTTTTACGGTAAGGAGACGGAAATACCTCAGTGCCCACAAAGCCCGCCGTCTACGTGCTGCTCTGCGGGGACGGGACGCTCTACACGGGCGCGACCGTCGACCTTGCGCGACGGATGCTGGCGCACCGCAGCGGTAAGGCCGCAAAATACACGCGCGCCCGCCTTCCCGTCCGGCTGCTGGCGTGGTGGCACCCGGCGTCGTTTGGGGCGGCGCGCTCGCAGGAGGCGCGCTTCAAACGGCTGCGCCGCGCGGCCAAGCTGGCGGCGCTACGCGGCCGCGAGCTTTACGGCTGCCGCATTTTCGCTCAGGCGAAGGTCCGCGAAGCCGCACCATAGGTGGCTCGCGTCACCGCGTGGATCGCCGCATAAGACGCGGTGTAGTCGTAAGCGTCGGCCGTCATGATCGCGAGAATGAAGGGCGAATCACCGTACGGTTCGACGATCGCGACGTCGTTGCGCGTTCCGTCGACCTCCCCGGTTTTATTGGCGACCGAGGTTCCTCGGGGCAGTGCGGCGGGGATCCCGTCGCGGTCGGTCTGTCCGAGCATGATCGCCACCATCTGCCGGCAATGCCGCGCGGAAACGACGGTCCCCGTTCCTTCGCGAGCTCCCGACTCGATGAGATAGAGCAGCCGCCCCATGTCCGCCGGCGTGGACACGTTCTGATTGTGATGGGCGATGGCGGCGTAATCGAGAAAACGCCGGGCCAGCCGCGTATGCTTCATTCCGGCGCGGGCGCCGACGGCGTTGATCGCCGCGATTCCAAAATGCGCGATGAGGAGGTTGGATGCGGTGTTGTCGCTGACGCGTATCATCGGGACGATCAGCTGCCCGACCGTAAAGCGCTCCCCGTTGCTCGCGCCCGCCATAAAATCGGATCCGCCGATCAACTCGCCACGATTGAAGACGATCGTCTGTTGGAGGGTGCCGGGCTTTATTTCTTCGCTCGCGTAGGCGGTAACCATGATGAGAAGTTTGATGATCGATGCCGTCGGAAAGTGCTGTCCGGCGCGATACGTGACCAGCGCCGGCCCGGGCGCCATCGTCCTTGCGTAAACACCGATTCGTCCGGGCAGCGCGCGCGCGATGGCGTGAACCTTGGCGGAGAGCGAATGCGGCGTCGAGTGCACCGCGACCAGAGCCGCTGCTCCGGATGTCAAGAACTCGGCGCGATTCACGAACCCGTCCCCTGATAGTGCCGCAAGCCGACGAGCCAAAAGGCGTAGGCCGCAGCGAACCATGCCAGGCCGATCGCCGGCGTCAGCAGGCCGACCGCCGAGCCAAGATGGAGCCCGGTGTCGGTCTTATGCAGGAAGTATGTCGCCGGAAAATAGTTCATGAACGCAAACGGCAGGACGAAGGCAAGAACGATGCGCACGCCGCGCGTGTAAATGCTGATCGGGTATCGGGTGAAGTCCTGTTCCAGCGACATCACTACCCAGCGGATCGTGTCGACGCGGACGAACCAGAACGAAAGCGTGGCGACGACCAGCGAGATGCCGAGCTCGATCAGCGCGCCGCCGACGACGATCAAGGGTACGAAGAGCACGAAGACCCAGTCGATGGTTACGTGTACGGCGGCCGTTGCGACGGCGAGCGTCGCGATGGCCAGCACCAAAGCGTCGGGGAAGGTCTGCTGGGGAACCGTTAGCACCTGAAAGAGCGTGTCGAGGGGGCGGACCAAGAAGCGGTCAAAGCGGCCCTCGCGCACGTATTCGGGTACGCTGACCACCGCCCAGAAAAATGTGTTATGCAGTTCGTGGCCGCACATCCAAAGCGCGTAGAGGAAGAAAATCTCGCGGAAATCCCAGCCGTTCATGGATGGGAACTGACGCATGGTAACGTACAGCGCAGCGAGTGCAACTCCGTGATAAGCCACGCTGAAGACGAACCACATCGCGAAGTTCGCGCGGTACTCCAATAGCGTCAGGAGGTTGATTCGCCAGTACTGCAAGTAAGCGCGCAGCATCCATGAAGCCCTTCGGTGCCGCACGTTCGGTCCCCGTTCGCACGCCGTTTCGTTTGGATTTGACGGTTGACGCGCTGCGCCGGCTAGCAAGCAACGTCGTCGACGTCTCCGATGGTGACGGAACGTACTACCGCGCCGTGCGCGATGCGCGCGGGACCGCGGTCGTCGCCATTTCTCAGCGCGAGCCCGGCGCAATCGAGATTCGCGCTACCGGTCCGCGCTCCGCGCGCTGGGAGGCAACGGCGACCCGCATGCTTGGCACCGGCGTGGATCTCGCGGCCTGGTATGTGCGAAGCCGGCGCATCGCTTGGCTGCGTCCGTTCACGCAAGCATTTATCGGCCTCAAGCCGCCTCGCTACCCGACGCTTTGGGAAGCCTGCGCGCATGCAATTCTCTTTCAGCAGATCTCGATCCATGCTGCTGCGGCGATCATGCGCCGCGTCGTCGAATCGATCGGCGAGCCATTAACCGTAGGGAAGCTGCGCTGCATTCCCTTTCCGGAAGCCGAACGCTGGCTCGATGCGGGCGACGCGCGGTTGCGCGCTGCCGGTCTGTCCAGCAATAAGCTCGTCGCCGTCCGCGCCGTGGCTGCAGCGACGCTCGACGGCACGCTCGACGAACGAGATCTCGAAGGGCTGCCGACGGACGAAGTCGCCCGGCGGCTCTCCGCCGTGCGCGGACTGGGCGCGTGGAGCGCTTCGGTCATACTGCTGCGCGGCCTCGGACGACTCGATACTTTTCCATTGCGCGATTCGGGCGTGGCGCGAAGCTTGGCGGCTATGGCCGGCCGAGAGAACGTGGATCAGACGGAGCTGTTGGAACACCTAGGCCCCGTGCGGGGAATGCTGTACTACCACTTGCTGCTCAGTCGCATGCGTCCTATCCGCCCTGAATGACGACGCGCCGCGCCGCCGCGCGCCAGACCAGCGAGGCGAGTCCGGCAAAGAGGACCAGCCACGCCGACTGCAGCGCAACGCTCGCAGCCCACTGCGCTGGGGGTATCACGCCGACGTAAATCAGCAGCGGGGTCGAGTAGACGGCGGCAAAAGGAAGTCCGAGGACGATGCGGCCGAAGATGCCGGGAAAAGAGCGTCAACGGAATGATCTGTCCGGAAAGCAGATCGGATATCCATCGTACAATGAGTTGCGCGGCGAACGTTTCCAACGTCCAAAAGGCCACGCAGTTCATCAAAAAATTGAGGAAAAAGTTGACGCCGTAACCGATGGCAAAAGTCAAGGCGAAGACGGCCAGCGTGGCGGGCGGTGGAACGTCGACGCGAACGAGCAGCAGTGCGAACAACAGCGACGGAACTACCAGCAGCGCGTGAAGGAGCGTCTGTCCTATTCCATCGCTGAAGAAATAGAGCGGTACGCTGATCGGTTTCATTAAATCGGTAGCGATCGTGCCTTCGCGAAGTTTCTCGCGGATCAGACGGGTTCCGTCAACCTCTAAGATCAACGACATCAGCATGGCCACCGTCGAATAGGTGATCATGCTGTGCAGGGGCAGATTCAGCGGTGCCGCGTTCTGAGCGTAGAGCGCCGTCCAGAGCGACCGAAGGATGTAGACGCGTAAGATCAGCGAGCCGACCTCCGCGAAGACCTCGACCCGATAGGTCGCCTCGCGTGCGAAGGCCTTGCGGGCGAACTCTAGGTACGGTTCCAGTGGCTTCTAACCGCCCTTTTGGCGCTTGATCGCCTGTTGGCGCCGGTGCTCCATCTCTTCCAGCTCGAGCATCATAACGTCCACGACCTTGTCGACTTGCGTCGCCTGTGTCGGAGGGGGCTCGTCGGCCGAGCGCCGGAGTGGGGGTTTAGCATTGCGGTGGGCTTCCAAAGTCGTATCGACCGCATGCGCTTTACGAAGAAATTTAGCGTACGTCTCGGCCGCGCGAGCGCGGGCGCCCTCCCCGGATTCGACGTTAAACACATCGGCGAAGAAGTCGATCTTGGCGTGAACCTCGGCCGCCCTTTCGGGCGGTGCGATCGTCGCCGGATCGCCATACGCAATGTGCTCCATCGGAACGCTCGCGCCGGCGCCGAGATGTCCCTTGACGTGGACGATCGCTCCCAAGGCAACCCCGCTATCGTCTTCCAGCTTAGCGCCATTGAAGATTTTAGCGCCGGCGGCGATGAAGCAGCCGTTTCCGATCGTGGCACCGACGACGTAGGCGTGGGGGCCGACGATGCAGTGCTTACCGATCGTAAGCGGAAACTGCAGCGCGCTTCCACCGCTGGCCTTGAGCACGGCGTTCTCCATCACCACCGTCTGCTCACCGATGGTGACCGGTGCACCCTCCGAGGTGATGACCGCGCCGTGCAATACGGCGCAGCCGGGCCCGACGGTAACGTCGCCACCGATCACCGCGCTGGGCGCGACGTACGCGCTGGAGTGAATCTTCGGTTTCTTCGTACCGCTGGATAGAATCATGAGGCGGTCTCCTGCGATTGGCGGTCGTATCCTTCGACGTAGATGCGCCGAATGATGGATTCCAAATCCGGCTCCTCGAGGCTTACGTCTTCGACGCGATAACGTTCGCTCGCTTGCCGTACGAGAAGGTCGGCGCGCTGGAGATTGCGGTCGAACCGGAAACTCGCGCTCGTACCGTCGCTCGAGGCGAGTTGCGTGCCCTCGAGGTGCGGGTGTTCGACGACCTCCCCGAAGCGTACGACGAGGGTTCTAAAGCGACCGTACTCGCCCTTGATTCGCTCGACGTCTCCGTCGTAAATAAGCGTTCCGCGATCGATCAAAACGATGCGCCGGCAGAGCCGCTCTACGTCGGCTAAGTCATGCGTCGTCAACAGAATCGTCGCTCCGCGTTCGGCGTTGATTCGCGTGATGAATTCGCGAATCGCTTCCTTGGCGACGACGTCGAGCCCGATCGTCGGCTCGTCGAGATAGACGATCGCGGGACTGTGCAGCAGCGCGCCGGCAAAGTCTCCACGCATGCGCTGCCCGAGCGAGAGCTGGCGCACCGGCGTGCGCAGAAAGTCGCCCATCTCTAATATCTCGACGAACTCGTCGAGATTGCGGCGATACTGCTCCCGCGGCACGCCGTAAATGGCGCGCAGCAGCTCGAACGATTCGATCAAGGGCAGATCCCAGTAGAGCTGGCTGCGCTGACCGAAGACGACGCCGATATTGCGAGCGTTCTCCTTACGCTGATTCCAAGGGACCAGGCCCGCGACGCGCGCCTCTCCGGAGGTGGGGACCAGAATTCCGGTCAGCATCTTGATCGTCGTGGATTTGCCCGCGCCGTTGGGGCCGATATAACCGACGAGCTCTCCGGGCTCGATGGTGAAGGTCACGTCGTCGACCGCGACCCGCTCCTCGTATTCGCGGGAGAAAAGAGAACGCAGCGCGCCCAGGGCCCCCGGCGTGCGTTTGAGCGTACGAAAGACCTTGCGCAAGCCGCGCGCTTCTACGATTGGCAGGACACCACGGTTCGGCACTCCGTACTTCATCCCCGTTGATAGTAACCGTCTCGAACGAATATGGATCCGGCGCGCTCGCCGTAGCGCGCCGCGTCGCCGGCGCGCTGCACTACGAGTATGTGGACGAGCAGCTGCCCGTGGTGGTTGCAAAGCGGCTGCAGGTTACGCCCGAGGCGGTCGTTGCAAACGAAGAGGCGTCTCCCTCGCTGGGCGAGCGCCTTCTCAATAGCCTCGAGCTCGCGACGCCCGAACTCGCCGCCGTGTCGGCCGCCGAACCGTTCGACGAAGCGTTGCTGCGCGCGGTTCGCGACGCCGTGCGCGAATATGCTGCCCGCGGCAACGTAGTGATCGTTGGGCGTGGTGCGTCGGCGATTCTCACCGGCCGCGCCGGCATCTTGCGCGTCTTCCTCCACGCGCCCCGCCAGTGGCGCGTCACGCACGTCGTGGCGAGTACGCGCGTTGCGCTCGAAGTGGCCCGCGCGGAGGTCGATCGCGTCGACCGCGCGCGCGCGGCCTATATGCGGCAGTGGTACGGCGTCACTTTCGGCGATCCGGCAAACTACGATCTTTGCATCGACACCTCGCAGCTCGACGAGCCGCGCTGTTCCGACCTCATCGTCGCCGCCGTGCGGGCGCGCGAAGAGAGCCGCTGATGACGCCGATTTCACCGTGATCTCGCGGCCGTCGCTGCTCTCGGCGCTGCGCTATCGCGACTTTCGCCTGCTTTGGTTTGGACTGCTCGTTTCCAATCTCGGAACCTGGATGCAGTTTACTGCCATCGGATATTTTGTGGCGCGCGAGGCCGGCACGCCGCATCGCGCCGCATTAGAACTGGGCATCCTTGGTGCGGCGCGCGCGATTCCGGTCCTATTGGTTTCACCGATTGCCGGAGTCGTCGCCGACCATCTCCCGCGACGGCGGGTGCTCTTGGTGACGAACGTCACGATCGCACTGACGGCGTTTGCGCTAGCGCTGTTGGCGACGGCGCACCGCCTCGACCTCGCCGGGTTGATCGCGCTCTCCGCTTTGAACTCGGCGGCTAACGGATTCGACTCGCCGGTGCGTCAGAGCTGGGTGCCGTTCCTCGTCGACCGGCAGTACGTCGGCAACGCAGTCGGCCTAAACTCGGTGGCGTTCAACGCTCCCGCCGTCGTCGGGCCCGCGCTGGCCGGTCTGCTCATCGTCTGGATCGGCGTGGCCGGCGCCTTCTACTTTAATGCGGTCGCGTCGCTGGCCGTCGTGGTAGCGGTCTTGATGATGCGGCCCTCGCCGCCGTCGGCGCAGCCCCGAGAGCCGGCGTTTCTGGCGATGCAGCGCGGCATTGCCTTCATCGCGGCTCATCCGGTGCTTCGGTGGATCGTTCTGGCCCAGCTGGTAACGGCGATACTCGTACGGCCGTACAGCCAACTGGTACCGGCACTCGTCGTCAACGTGCTCCATGGCGGCGCCCCGGGATTGGGTTGGGCGGTTTCGGCAATCGGCGCGGGCGGACTTGGCGGTGCTCTGGTCACGGCCTACTTCGCGCAGCGCGAGCGGCGCTCGCGACTCTGGCTGCAATCCGGTTTGCTGATGTCGGCGGGCGTCTTCGCGCTCGCCTTCGTGCCGACGCTTTCCGGCGTCTTGCCGGTCCTCTTCTTGACCGGCGTCGGAACTCTCGCGCTCTTGGGCGTGACCAACACGGTAATCCAAGTTCTCTCGCCCGACGAGCTGCGGGGGCGGGCGCTTTCAATCTACACAATGATCGCGATCGGCGTCGTTCCGCTGGGCTCGCTCGTCGACGGCACTATAGCCTCGTTCATCGGTCTGCGCGAAACGTTCGCACTCGCCGGAGCGATATGCACGCTGTTCTTTGTGGCGATTTGGTTCCTTCGACCGATCGTCCGAACGGTGTAAAACCGCCGGAAAAACGAAGCGAGCCACCGGTTCGGCGACTCGCTAACGTCCTTGTCCGTAACGTCGGACAAAAGAAAGAACGCCGCAGTTTAGGCTGCGGCCTTCTTTCGTCTTACTTTCCTGCGTACCGCTTTACGGACCGCCTTTTTACGAACCGCCTTGCGGGCCACCTTGCGGCGGACCACCTTGCGAGCCACCTTGCGGCGGACCTTACGGCGAACCGCCTTGCGCGCTACTTTGCGGCGAACCGCTTTCCGCGCTACTTTACGGCGAACCACCTTGCGGGCTACTTTGCGGCGAATCGCCTTGCGGGCCACCTTGCGGCGAACCTTCTTGCGAACCGCTTTACGAACCAACGCTGCGACGATCAATTTCTTTACCGCCGCTTTGCGAATGGCTTTCTTTCGAACTGCCATTATTGGTTGGATTCATCCTTTCTCCGGTCGACAAGCGACCAGGGGTATTGCCTACGTTATACCGTATTAGCCGCGCCAATGCAAGTTTTAGCGGAAGACGGAGCACGCATAGACGCGCGCGTGAGCGGCGACAAACGCGCACCCGCAGTCGTCTTGCTCCACGGATTTCCGCTGACGCGCGAGATCTGGGACGCTCAATCAGCGTTGCTCGCCGAGTCGCACTTCGTCGTTCTTCCCGACCTCCGTGGCGCCGGCGCGTCGAGTGCACCGGAAGGTCCGTACCTCATCGAAACGCATGCTGCCGACGTAGCGGCGGTTCTCGATTCGCTCAACGTAGAGCGCGCCGCATTCATCGGTCACTCAATGGGCGGATACGCTTCTTTGGCCTTTGCGCGAATGTTTACCGAGCGCGTTACGGGGATCGCATTAATCGCGAGCCGCCTGCGCGCCGACACGCCGCAAGAGGCTGCGGCGCGCTACGATCTAGCGGCGCTCGTCGAGTCCGAGCAGAACATCGAGCCCGTTATTGCCACATATCTTCCACGAATGCTCTCCCAGCGGACGCGCATCGCGCTGCCGGCTATTGCCGAGCGCGCGTACGAAATTGCGCGCCGAAACGCTCCGCGCGGTGTCGCGGCAACGTTGCGCGGGTTTGCCATGCGGGTATCGGGCGAAGACATCGCCGAGGACCTCGACCTTCCAATGGTGATGGTCACCGGCGGCGACGACGCCGTCATCGGCATGGAGGAAGCACGCGCCGTGGCCGAGCGCTTTCCGCGCGGATGCTTGGCCGTCTGCGCCCAT
>CAZMPP010000063.1:0-11158 GCA_964568035.1 uncultured bacterium | reverse complement strand
ACAACGCGGTGATGGTGGTGCAAACCGGTGACACCGTCAAGACGCAAAAGGTCGGAGAAGTGGGAAGCGACGGCACGACTTCGATTGTTACCGGGCTCCCGACCGGAACCCGAATCGTCAGCAACGGACAGATGAGCCTGGGCGACGGCGAAAAGGTTTCGTTCCAACCGTGAACTTTAGCCTGACCCGGCTCTTCATCAACCGGCCGACGCTGGTTTTTGTCATCGTCGCGCTGATGCTTTTCGCCGGCATCCTGTCGCTGATGACGATCGTCAAAGAGCTCTATCCCAACGTTTCGCAACCGACCGTGAGCATCTCGGTCGGCTACAACGGTGCATCGGTTACCGAGATGCGCGACAACATCGTTCAGCCGATCGAGCAGAATCTCGCCGGCACGCCCGACCTGCAGACGTTCAACTCGGTCGTCCAGCAGGGGCAGGCGCAGATCACCGCCATCTTCGATATCAACTCGGATACCGCGACCGACCTGGCTCTAACGAACAAGGCTATCCAGGCGGCCGAAAAATATCTGCCCACCAACATCAGCCCGCCGACCGTAAACCTGCGGGATCCAACTCAGTCCGTCGTCGTCACGCTTGCGCTCTATTCAAAGAAGCTCTCGCTCTCGCGGCTGGCACTCTACGCGACCAACGTCATCGCGCCGCAGATCGAGCAAGTTCCGGATATCTCCTTCGTTAACGTCGGCGGCGTCGTCACGCCGGCCTATGAGGTGATCGTCGATCCGGCGCGCTTGTCGGCGAACAACCTTACGATTAACGACGTCATCAACACGCTGCAGGCCGACAATCAGCGCGTTCCCGGCGGCTTCGCCTACGAGCCCAATCGCCAGACCACCATCGATATCCGTGGCGACATCCAGGACCTCGACACCGTACGCAATCTGGCGATCATTCCGGCCAACGGCGGCATCGCCGCCGCCGTTGCGTCGTCGACCGGGGCGCAGGTGCAAAACTACCGTGGAGGCCTGTCGGCGCTGGCCGGTGTGATCAATCCGTGGAGCGCGGCCAACTCGGTCGTTCGCATAGGCGACGTTGCCACGGTAAACGAAGGGTACGAGCCGCGCCTGCAGTTCGCCCAAGTCAGCGGGCAGCCCGGGCTCTTTCTTCAGGTACAGAAGGCTGCCGACGGCAGCGAGGTTGGGGCGTCGGAGAACGTGCTTCGTGCACTGCCGAAGATCGAACGCCAGTTCCCCGACATCGCCTTCCGCGTCATCAACGTTCAGTCGAAGTTTACCGGACAGCAAATCGAAGCCGTCACCCGCACGCTGATGATCGCCATTCTGCTCACCGGACTGGCGATGGTGTTCTTCCTGCGGTCGTGGCGCAACGCGATCGTCGTCTGCATTTCGATTCCGACGTCGCTTGCCATCGCGGTCACCGCGATGAAGCTGCTCCACCTGACGATCGATACGATCTCGCTGCTCGGCATGTCGTTGGTAATCGGCATCTTGGTCGACGACTCGACCGTCGTGCTTGAGAATATCGAGCGTCACTTTACCGAGCTCAAACAGCCGCCCGAAGAAGCCGCCGTACGTGGACGCGAGGAGATCGGTGCGGCGGCGGTCGTAATCACGCTCGTCGACGTGGTGGTGTTCTTCCCAATCGCCTTTATTCAAGGCCAAGTCGGGCGGCAGATCGCCGAGTTCGCCATCGTCGTCGTCATCTCGACGCTGACCTCGCTCTTTGTTTCGTTTACCATTACTCCGACGCTGGCTGGGCTGTGGGCGCTGCGTTCGCATTGGAAACCCTGGCGCGTCGTCGAGTGGTTCGGCCAGGGCTTCGACGCGTTACGCGTTTGGTACACGGGCCGCGTGCTGCCGTGGAGCCTGAAGCACGGCCGGCTTGTTGCGGTCTTCTGTGCGGGAACGTTTGTCGTGGCGCTGGGACTCGTTGCAATCGGCGCCGTCGGAGAGGAGTTCATTCCGCCGGTCGATCGCGGCGAGATCTACATCCAGCTGATGTATCCGATTGGAACGCCCATTCAGACGGTCGAGACCGGCACGTTCGCGCTGGAGCGCAAGATCCTCGATACGCCGGACATCTTCGCCAATACCGCCGTGGCCGGTGCGTATGCCGCTTCGTTTGGCGGATTCGTCAGCCAGAGCAACGTAGGGCAGGTCCACATCTGGCTCAAGGACGGACGCAAGAATTCGACGAGCTACTGGGTTCGCAAGTTCCGAGAGATCGCCGATCAAACGCTGCCTAAAGGCGTGGATTCCGTCGTCGTACCCGCCACTTCGACGCAAGGCGGTAACGCGCAGCCGATCGACCTTCTCGTCACCGATATCACCGGTGGCGATCCAACACCCTACGCGCAGAAAGTTACCGATCTTCTCAAAGGCGTGCCCGGCGCGATCAGCGTCAACAGCACCGGCACGCAGCTGACGCCCGAGATATCCATTCAGTTCGACCGCAACAAGGCGCAGGCGCTGGGCGTTGACTTAGGGCAAGCGGCACAAGCTGCTGGTGCGGCGTTCGGCGGCAATCTGGCGACGCAGTTCGAGACGACCTCCGGATTGGAGCAGGTACAAGTCATCTATCCCGAGCGCGACCGTACCAACCTCGATCAGCTCAAGTCGGTCGCCATCCGGTCGTCGAGCGGCGGGCTGGTCTATTTAAGCGACATCGCGCGCTTCGACTCGACGCCGACGTCACCGCTGATCACCCGTACCGATCGCAACACCGTCATTCACGTCAACGCCAACTACGGCCCAAACTCGTCGTTATCGGCCGTGGAGAATGGGTTTATGAAGCGGCTGCGGTCATTGCATCTGCCGCCGAATATCGTCGTGCGTCCTGCGCCGCTGGGCCAGCAGGACTTCATGCACCAGACGCTCGTCGGCATGGGGCTGGCGATGATCGTTTCCGTAATCCTCGTTTATCTTTTGATGGTTGCGCTCTACAACAGCTACGTTTCGCCGTTCATCATTATCTTTTCGGTTCCGGTGGCGGCTATCGGCGCGATCGGCGCCTTGTGGCTCACGCATCGCACGCTCAATCTCTTTTCGCTGATCGGCACGATTCTGCTCATCGGCATCGCCACCAAGAACGGCATCCTGTTGGTAGACTACGCCAATACGCTGCGTACTCGCGGGCTCGACAAGCTCTCCGCCATTAAAGAGAGCGCGCACACCCGGTTCCGCCCGATTATCATGACGAGCGTCTCGATCATGGCCGGCAACTTGCCGTTGGCACTCTCGCTCGATCCCGGCTCGTCGTCGCGCTCCAGCTTAGGCATCGTCGTGATCGGCGGCGTTTTGAGCTCACTGGTCCTGACGCTCTTGCTGATCCCGAATATCTATCTCTGGGTCGCTCCCAAAGAGGTTCGCGTTGGCAACGGCGTCTCGCGCGGAAAAGTCGTTAAGGAAACCTCTACGGCGGTGAAGCAGCCGGTATAGGCGTCCCCGCTAGGCGCGGGTCGGGCGGTTCGGAGGGAAAGGTGATGTCGCTGAATGTGACGTCGGCAATCACTTTGAAGGTTAAAAATGCCGCGTGCTGGGTTGCGCTGAACCGCCCGTGCACGATCACCCAGTGCCCGTTCATCACCGCATAGTTGAGGTCGATAATTTCGTCGTTCCCGCCGGCGACGCGCATCTCGATGCGCGACGGCAGATGGGACTGCGGATCCTCGGCAACCTCCGAGGGGTAGAAGCCGACGCGCACGCGCGGCGTCGGCTCGATGAGCAGATGCAGTGCGGCGTCGGTTGAGTCGGGAGCGTAGCGCGCTGCCCAGTAGCTGTTGTAGGGGACGAGCACGTTAACGTTCGGATCGGCCGCCGGAATCGCCAGCGTCAGCGGGGCGCCGCGCTGCAGCGTGATGTCGACGCGCTTGAGGTTGGCGAAGTAGCTGAACGTAAAGGCCGAGAGCGGATCGAAGTAGGCGACGATCGGAAAGGCTTGCCCGGTGCGTTCCGAACCGTTCGGGAGATCTTTCATGACCGCGTAGTTGTCGGCGACGCGCACCGCGATCGAACGGTCGATATCCTGGGTCCGGCCCAAAGTAGGGGCGTTGACGTGCGTATGCTCGACGTACGTCATATAGGCCGGGGGATTGGCCGCATAGTACGCGCTGGTCCGGTTGATCAGCAGCGCGAAGGCGAGATCGGCGGTCGTCATCATTGCGTCGGGTTCGCTTCGTCAGCGGGAGCGAAAGTACCGGTGCGGTAACTTCGGTCGCCATGGCTATCGAAGTAAACGGCGCTTTGGCCCAGCGGGTCGTCGAGTTGCGGCGCGCGATTCATCGCCGGCCCGAGCTGGGATTCGAAGAGAACGGTACCGCGGCACTGGTTGAAGGCGAGCTCGACGCGCTCGCCATCGAGCATCGTCGCATCGCCAAGACGGGCGTTGTTGGGCGCATCGCCGGCGGGAAACCCGGACGCGTGGTCGCCCTGCGGGCCGACATGGATGCGCTGCCGATTACGGAGCGCACCGGCCTTCCGTATGCTTCGGAGCACGCCGGAAAGATGCACGCCTGCGGGCACGACTCACACACCGCGATGCTGCTCGGCGCGGCACGCGCGCTCGGTGGCGGGCGGGAAACGCTGGCCGGAACCGCCGTTCTGATCTTTCAGCCGGCGGAAGAAGGCCCCGGCGGCGCGCTGCCGATGATCGAAGAGGGGGCGCTCGACGACCCAAAGGTCGATGCGATCGCCATGCTGCACGTGGACTCGCGCCTCGATGCCGGAACGATCGGCATCACGCCCGGCGGCGTCAACGCATCGGCCGACGAGATGTATATTACGGTGCGCGGCGTCGGCGGCCATGGCGCCTATCCGCATACGTCGGTCGACGCGATTCCCGCCGCCGCGGCCATGGTGCTGGCTCTGCAGAACGTGGTTGCCCGCGAAACCGACCCGCTGGCCAGCGCCGTGGTAACGATCGGCACGATCGCGGGCGGCTATCGCAACAACGTGATCGCCGACGTAATCGAGCTTAGCGGCACGCTGCGCGCCGACGACGCCGAGGTGCGCGACGCGCTCGAGGAACGGGTTCGCCGCATCGTCACCGGCGTCGCTGCGGCCTACGGCGTGAGCGCCGAAGTAAGAATCGTGCGCGGATATCCGCCGGTGTTCAACGACTTAAAGCTGGCAAAAGATTTTGCCGAGTATGCGCGCAGCAACGGGATGCGCGTCGAAGAGCCGCAGCCGACGATGGGCGCCGAAGATTTTGCCTATTTCGCGCAACGCGTTCCGGGGTTGTTGATTCGTTTAGGCGTCCGAAACGAATCGGTCGGTGCGACGCATCCGGTGCACAGCCCGCTCTTTCGGCTCGACGAGGCGGCGTTACCGGTTGGCGTGGCTAGCTTACTACTCTTTGCTCGAGGTATCGGTCGCAGTGAAATCGGTTGATAAACATGCACAAAATTGTGGATATTATATAGAAAGGAATGCTGCGGCAACATGCCGGATATAAAGCGCCGTTATGCTCGTCGCAGACGATTCCGTTGTTCCGGGGCTCCGCTCGCATAGCGCGAGCCTTGATCTCGATTGCGCCGCAGAGGAAGCCTTCGCGTTGCTCTGCGCCGTTGAGAAATGGCCCGTTTGGCTTTCATTTCTGCGTAGCGCGCGCCGCGCCGAGGGAGAGCCGCAACTGGCCGTCGGCAGCGAGGTGGTGATCCGCTCGTGGTTGCCCGGCGACGAGTAGCAGCTCTATGAAGTCGACGCTCTCATCACCAACTTTCGCCTCTCGCTCGTTGGGGCATACTCGTTGCGCCGCCGCCTTGATTTTCGGATCGAGCGCCGCACCTCTTGTTCCAAGCTCCACGTGCAGCTGGCCTACCCGGCCTATCACGGAAAGCTTGGCGGCCTGCTGGACCGCTGGCAGCGCGGGCGGCGGGTGGCGGTGGCCCTGGCCGACTCCCTGGTACACTTCAAAGGGCTCGTCGAGTACAACCGGGACAGCGCCGTTCTCGCCGACTTTTAGAGTGCACCCGAGCCTGTCGAAGGGTCGGGCTGGCACTCATTGACCCTGAGTGCTAAGACCGATATACTTTTGACTATGCCTCTTTACGACTATGCCTGCACGAAATGCGGGCGGGTGCACGAAGTGCGCCACGGCTTCGACGAGACTTACGAGAAGGCGTGCGAAGCCTGCGGGGCGGCCCTGCGCCGCGTTTTTAACCCCGCTCCGGTGCTCTTTAAGGGCTCGGGCTTCTACGTGACCGACTCGCGCGGTTCGTCCGCGCCGGCAAAGAACGATAAGCCGAAGGAGGCAAGTTCCGACGCCAAGAGCGACCCTACGCCCGCAAAACCGGCTGCGAGCGACGCCAAGCCGTCCGAGCCGGCTGCCTAACGACGCCGTAAGCTCGCCAGCGCCGGAGCAAACTCCGGAAAGCTGACGTCGACGCTCTCGGCTTCGGCAACTTCCAGCGGCCCGGCCGCGCACGCCAGCGCCGCCGCCGTCATCGCGACGCGGTGATCCCCTTCGGTCGATATTAAGCTGCCCCGCGCTGCCGGCGCCCCGCCGGTAATCCGTAACGTCCGCCCTTCGATCGCACTCTCGATTCCGACGGCCGCAAGGAGCCGTTCGATCGCGGCGGCGCGATCCGATTCTTTGGTTCGCAGCGCCTCGATCCCGGAAATCGCCGTCGTTCCGCTTGCGAAGGCCGCCGCTACCGCTACGAGCAGCAACTCGTCTATAGCGCGCAGGGCGAGGTCGGCGCCGACCGTCGTCGCCATCAGCGGCCGGTGCTCTACGGCAATATCGGCCACTGGTTCGCCGCACGACTCACGCTCGTTGCGCAGCTCGATCGCGGCTCCCATGGCACGCAGCACGTCAATGAGGCCCGTCCGGGTCGGGTTGACCCCGACGTCGCGAATCACGATTACGCTGCCCGGCGTGATCGCAGCAGCGGTGATGAAGAAGGCCGCGGCCGAGAAATCGCCCGCAACCGCGACCGGCCTCGGCCGCAGCATAGCGCCGCTGAGGCTAACCGAACGCTGGTTCCACTCGATGTCGGCGCTCAGGTAGCGCAAGAGGCGTTCGGTGTGGTCTCGCGAGCCGCGATCGCCGTCGACTCGTATTGCCACGCCGCCAAAGACTCCAGCGAAGAGCAGCGCCGATTTCACTTGCGCCGACGGAGCGAGCAGAATAAAGCGCCGGGTTTCGACCTGCGGTGTGCCGTGCAAAGCGAGCGGCAGCCGCCCTTGCGTGGTATCGATCTTTGCGCCGAAGGCGCGCAATTGTGCAGCGACGGGCTCCATGGGCCGGCGCCGCAGGGATGAATCTCCATCGAAACTCGCTTGTAAATTGGCTCCGGCGCACGCTCCCAGGAGCATCCTTGCCGTTGATCCCGAGTTCATGCACTCCAAAACGCCGGGCGGCGGACTAAGCTGCGGGCCGCAAACCAGCAGTTCGGGGCCGCTGAGCTCGATGCGAACGCCCAGCGCCTCGAGCGCCTCCCGCGTCGCGCGCACGTCGCGTCCGGGGTTGAGATTTGCAATGCGCAGGGGCTCGGCGCAGCGGGCTCCCGCAATCAGCGCCCGGTGCGAAATCGACTTGTCGCCCGGCACGGCGACGCTGCCGTGCAGCCTCCCGGGATCAAAGGTGATGACGCTTGGGGGCATCGGAGCGGGATTTGGTGACAAGGAGTCCATCATCATTTCGTAGCAAGCAGCGCCGAAGCAATTTCGTAAAGGCAGGCACTGCTTTTTCAGACGAAAGGAACCGATGAATAAACAAGATTTGGTGCGCTCGGCAATCGAGCGTTTCGAGATTTCGCGCAAGGATGCCGTCGCGATTATCGACGCGCTCTTTGAAGACATTCAATCGGCCGTCGTAATGGGCGAGCCGGTAAAGATTCCGGGTTTCGGCCAGTTCAAGGTACGCGATCGCGCCGCTCGCATGGCGCGTAATCCGGCGACCGGCGAACAGGTCAAAGTCCCGGCGAAGCGCGTTTTTAAGTTCCTCCCCGCCAAGGCGCTCAAAGAAGCCGTGATGGCCAAGCGCGGCGGCCGCGCACCCGCTCGCAAGACTGCGGCAGCCAAGACCACTGCACGTAAGACCACTGCGCGCAAGGCTGCAGTTCGCAAGGCTGTCGCACGCAAGAGGCGATAACGATCTTTTCTTCCCGATCTTCTTAGGAGTAACCATGCGACGCTTTTTCCTTTCCCTCACGGCCTTAGTGCCGGTCGTTTTGCTGTCCGCATGCGGGGGCAATAACGCGGCGACGGGGAGTCTGCCGGGCCAACCGCAGGCGCAGCAGCACTATACCGTAGCTTCGCTTTCGCACGACACGCACCGTCACCACACGCCGGCACGGCCGCCGAAACCGCGGCATCATATCACTGCCGCGGATCGGGCTCGCGCCAGGGCCGGCGGCTGGACCGCGCTTACCGGCGTACCGAACTTCCCGAATGGCGCGGGACAAGAAATCATGATGACCGACGGGACGATCATGGTCGCCGATAACTGCAGCGCGCTGTGGTATAGCTACGCGCCCGACATCAACGGCAACTATGCCAACGGGACCTGGACGCAAAAAGCGGCGCCGAGCTACGCTCCGCTCTACTTCGCTTCAGCCGTCCTCACGGACGGAAAGTTAATCATCAACGGCGGCGAGTACGATCAGTGCGTCGGCAAAGAAACCACCAAAGGCGCCATCTACGATCCGATTGCCAATACGTGGGCGGACGTCAGTCCGCCGAGCGGCTGGGGCCAGATCGGTGACGCGCAGAGCGTCATTCTGAACGATGGAACCTACATGATCGGGAACTGCTGCACCAGCGCCCAAGCTCAGTACGATGAATCGACGGGGGCCTGGACGGCGGTCGGGACCGGAAAGCACGACTCTAACAGTGAGGAAGGCTGGACGCTGCTGGCTAACGGCACGGTGCTCGCGGCCGACGTTCTCGGCGAGCCCAACTCCGAAGCGTACGACCCTTCGACCAATATGTGGTCGTCAACCGGCAGCGTGGGGAACAACCTGACTTCCGGCGCGGAAATTGGCCCGCAAACGTTGCTTCCAAACGGCAAAGTATGGGTTGCCGGCGGCAACGGCCTGAGCGCCGTCTATAACTCGAAGACGAAGAGCTGGAAGCAGGGGCCGAGCTTCCCGGTCGTCGGCAGTCAGCAGCTCGACGTCGCCGACGGACCGTCCACGGTGCTCACCGACGGTTCGGTGATCATTCCGGCAAGCCCGGGACTCTACAACTCACCGGCGACGTATTTCATCTACAAAAACAACAAACTCAAACAGATCGCAGGTCCGCCTAACGCGCCCAATGACTCCAGCTTCAACATCCGTACGCTGATGCTTCCGACCGGAGAAGTGTTGGTGACCGACTTCTCCAACGACGTCGAGATCTATACCGCCAACCGTAGGGTAGATAAGAAGATCGCTCCGCAGATCAGCTCTGTTCCCTCAACCGTGAAACACGGAAAGAGCTACACCGTTACCGGCACCAAGCTCAACGGTTTCACGCAAGAGAACTTCTACGGCGACGACGCTCAGCAAGCGACGAACTTCCCGCTCGTGCGGATCACCAACAATGCGACGGGCCACGTGTTCTACGCGCGTACGCATGGTTTTACGTTCATGGGCGTAGCGGCGCCGACGCAATCGGTTTCGGCGACGTTCGACGTCCCGTCCAACATCGAGACTGGCGCCAGCACCCTGGAGGTCGTCACCAACGGCATTGCCTCCAAGCCGCAGAGCATAACGGTTAACTAAGAACACCGGCACTTCCGGACGGTCGGGTAAACGATGCGATGACGGCATTCGATTACCTGACCGTTCTTATTTCCATCGTTTTGGGGTTGGCGATCGCCAACGTGCTGACGCGGCTGGCCGCCGTTATTACGGCGCGCGAGCGCGTCAATTTCTACTGGCCGCCGGTGGCCTGGGCGATATGGCTGTTCTTCGTCGCCGCGCAGCACTGGTGGGCGGAGTGGGGCTTGCGCCATACGCAGCAGTGGAGTTTTGGCATCTTTTGGCTTCAGTTGTTGACGCCGGTGGATCTCTTCTTGCTTTCCGCCCTCGTGCTGCCCGATCGCGAGGAGAGTGACCGCCTCGACCTTGGCGAGTGGTATTTTCGTAACCGCCGCTGGTTCTTCGCGGTAATGTTCTTTCTCCCGGCCCTGAGTATCGCAGAAGAGATCGCCCGAACCGGGCGGATGTCGTCGCTGCTGAATCTTGCGTTTCTGCTGCTCTTCGACGTCGTGATCGTAATCGCGTATATGCTGCGCTCGCGCCGCGCTCAGGAATGGATTACCGCGCAGGCCATGGTGCTCACCGTGCTCTACGTGGGATTGCTCTTCGTGCGGCTGCCCAGCTAGGCTACGGCAGCCGCTCCTTGAGTTCAAGCACGAAGGGCAGCGCGACGTTTGGGTTGACCGCGCGCGACATCGTGCCGCGAATCACGCCGCCGCTGCCGATTTGACCGCGCAGGATGACCTCGAACTCCGGTGCGCTGTCGCCGAAGACGTTCGGAGCGATGGCATTGTACTTGACGATTCGGCCCCGCCCGATAACCAGCGGCGAGTCGGACGCATCGTAATCCCCGACGTAGTAGTAGCTGCTGTCGCCGCCATGGAAGCGCCGGCCCTTGAGCACGACGACCCCACCGTTGGCTCGAGAGCCGGTGACGCCCCCGAAGGTGATGACGTAGAGCCCATCGAGGTCCATTGCGAAGCCGTTCGCGCCTAAACCGGTCTCACCGCCCAGCAACTAGTTGGCCTTGCCGATTACGGTCGCGGGCAGCCGCAAATAGAGGTCACCTGCCGGGATCGGGAGTGGGCAGGGGCCGGTGGTCCGCCCGGCTGTCTTGCCTTTTTCGACCATGATCAGGTCGAACGTGCATCCGCGAAAACGTCCGCCGCTCGCGCGAAGATCGACGCTCGCCACGGTGCCGTGATTGAACTGAACTTCTGAATCCGGCGGCAGCGGCGCGGAAAAGACCCGCATGGTGGGCGCAAGCGCACCAATGCGAAACCACACCAAGTCACCGTAGTCGGTGATTTTCGTTCCCGGACGCCAAGCATAACCGTATCGCTGATACGTCGCCGCCAAGACGCAAACGATGCCGTTCTCAAAGTCGATGGTGCCGGTGCAGGGAACGCCACGAATTCGGCTGGGCCGGGCGAGCGTGCATTCGACCAGCTTACCGCTCGAAAAGCGAGTCGCGCCTTTAGCCGAGCAG
>CAZMPP010000062.1:0-11319 GCA_964568035.1 uncultured bacterium | reverse complement strand
CAACTTAAACACTTACACTACAATACGATCTACCTATCACAACTGCAGCTCTTCCTGCATGACCAGGTCGACGACGTGTTCGAAGTCGATGCCATCGTCGCGGAGATGCTCGGGATTGCGCTACGCCTAGTTGACGGCGACCGTCCGCAGCGCGCCTGGGTCAATGAGGTCAAACGGCTGCTTCGTCAAGAGTACGCAACGGGCGTTTCGCTTGACGACCTGGGTAGACGCATCGGCATTCATCCGGCATCGCTCTCACGCGGATTCCGCCTCGACGAAGGCATTACCGTCGGCGAGTATCTCGCGCGTGTCCGCATCCAGCAGGCCTGCCGCCAAATGGTCGACCCCAACGCCTCGTTGGCCGATATTGCCGGTGCCTGCGGCTTCGCCGATCAAAGCCACCTCACGCGCGCGTTCAAGAGCATTACCGGCTCGCCGCCAGGCGTCTTTCGCGACCTAGTCGCGCGGCGCTAGCTAGCGGTGGTACTTCGCGCCAGGCTGGAGACCGGGCAGTAGATCGAGAGCACGTTTAGGTTGACGAGACGCCAAAGATAGTTGTACTATACAACAGTTGAGTCATCGAACTACTAGAACGTCGCCCGTTGCCTTCGAGCATCAGATCGTGGCCCTGATCCGAGCGTTGGGGCTGCATAGGCCGGATCGGACGCCTTGTGGCGCGCCGATTTCGGTGGGAGAAGCTCAAGCGCTTTTCGAGCTCGCGGACCACCCCGGCATATTTCAAAATGAACTCGCCGCGCGATTGCATTTAGAAAAAAGCACGGTCAGCCGTTTGGCTAAGATTCTTGAACGGCGCGGGTGGCTCGATCGCTCGAGGGGCAAGGACGATTCTCGGCTCGTGAGACTACGGCTAACGGCGGCTGGATCAAAAGCGGTGCAACGTCTCTCCGCGTCGCGCCGGGCGCGTTTCGCTAAGGTCTTTGAGGCGATCCCCCTGGATGACCGCGACGCTCTCCTGGATTCGCTCGCTCTTCTATCCGAGGTACTCAGTGAAGCATAAGTCCTACACGGCCACGATGGTCTTCGCGCTTGCGATTATTCCCTTTGCGGCTTTGGCAGACACGTCGCATCAAGATATTGTCATGGAACATGGTGCGCAGGTCATGCCCTTCGATCAACGGCAAGCCATGCACATGTTCTTGCCGAGCGCAACCGGGGGCGTCGTTGAAATCGTCGTTCACGACATGGACGCAGCACAAATTGCTCTCGTTCGATCTCACTTGCTGCAAGAGGCTGCAATGTTTTCACGCGGCGACTACTCGGACCCGGCCTACATTCACGGAAAAGCAATGCCCGGGTTAGCTCGTCTGCAATCCGCGGCTTCTCGGGTGTCGGTCCGGTACTTCGAAACTCCGACTGGGGCGGCGGTAGTGCTCGCGAGCGGAGACACGGACCTAATCGAAGCGATTCATCAGTGGCTCACGGCGCAGCAGCACGATCACTCCGCCGATTCGATGAACCACTGACGATATAAGCTGGGCGGAGCATGACAGCGACGGCAGCAGCGCTGTGGAAGCTCGTAGAGTAGAGGGCGGTAAACGCTAGCGCTAGCGGTACTTCGCAATCAACTTTTGGGCGTACCACGCCGGCCACGGATCCGACGGATTCACCGAAATGTACTGCTCGTCGAGTTCCACTAAATCGCGGGTGAGATGGCTGCGCACCGGCACGTGCCCGAGCAGCCGCGAAAGCTCGGAATGGTGCAGCAGCCAGTCGGAATAGAACGTTGCCCAGTCGTCGTCGCTGCCGTCGGTGTCGGCAAACACCACGTGGTGCACCTCGCCGACCTGATGCAGCAGTTCCGCGATCTTCATGGCGGCATCTTCGCTCACGTTGAAAACTCCTTACACTTGGAAGGCGACCGCAGGATTATAGCCTAATAAGCGTCCGATTGCTACCGTCCAACGGAGGCTCAATGCGTAACGGCTTCAATTTTTTGTCGCTCTCATTGATCGCAGTCCTTGCGGTCGCGGCCGCAACGTCGCGCGCCGACGCCGCGCTGCAGTGTTATCCGCTGATCCCGGCCGAGATGGTGACGACGGTGAATTCGGCCGACGGCTTCTCGGGCCAAGTCTTTCAGTTTAAGACCACCGCCAGGGTCTCGAGCGACGGCTTCGAGTTCCCATCCGGCACGCTCGGATACGGAGTGGTGCTCAACGCTATTCCCGCCAGCAATCGCGCGCGTAACGGGATCATCATCCTGGAGCCCCGCTTCTTGCTCGTCAACGGCCAGGAAGTACAGATCGCCGGCGATCCGGCCGACGCTTCGATCCTCACGCACGATCCATCTGTGTTCCAAATGGGCCTGCGCGCCATACCGTATGGCGCCGGCATCGTTGCGACCGAAGCGGTCAACGGCACCAACGTCACGGTCGGTCCGGGCTACGCGTTCCACATCGTGCCGATCGGCAATCTACAGGAGCGCGGCCCCTGCGTGCAGCCCGCGGGAAAATAAGGTTTAGTAAACGCGCGGAATCAGCCGCCACGTTCGCGCGCGATACGCATCATAGTCCGCGCCGAATTGCGATTGCAGCAGGCGTTCTTCAGAAACGATCCGCGCGACGATGATCGGAACGAAGAGCAATCCGATGAGCACGCCGATCCACGAGCGAAAGGCAAGCCCCCATCCGAGCACGGTAACCAGCAATCCCAAGTAGCTCGGATGGCGGATCACGCTGTAGAGTCCGTCGGTCTTCAACTGATGTCCGGGCTGAATCGCCACCAGCCCGCTAAAGCGGTTGCCGAGAATAAAGACCGGCAGAATACGCAGCGTGCCGCCGAGCGCAATCAGGACCACACCCACCCAGCGCGTCGTCTCCCCGTCGATCGTCCAGAACCCAATGCGGTCGCACAACGCGGGGACATACGCGTCGACGAGCGCGACGACGAGGAGCAACCAGATCACCCAGCGATTGCTGCGGTCCTCGCGCACGCCCGGGCTCACGCTTCCGCCGGCAAAACACGCAACCACACAAAGCACGACGAAGACGCCGGTCAGCGCGATCATCGCGGCGTCGGAGAAGAAGGCGACGACGCCGCCGAAACCGGCAATCGCCACCGCCAAGTAGATGCCTGCAGAAATAAACACCAGAAGGATGCGCGCGATCGCCTTCACGCGAGGTTTATTCCACCGCCTTCGTGTAAGGCCCCGGTGTGAGCGCCTACACCGACGAGACGCGTTGGCGAGCCTACCTGCCGGTGGCGCAGGTGACGCTGGGTCTTGCCGGTCTGCTCGGCGCAATCTTCCACGCCTTCCCACTCCATCCGAGCACTAAAGCGCAGAACTGGCCGGTGCTCGATGCCGTCGACATCGGTTGGCTCGGATTAATTGCGGTCGCTGCAATTCTGCCGGGAATCAGCAAGCTTACGCTGGGCGACGTTTCGCTCGAGCTGCGCCAAGAGGCGCGCGAGAGCGCCGAGGAGCTCGAGAGCACCATCGAAGACTACGCCAATCTGGTGCAAAACTGGTCGACCTCGGCGATGCTCTACATTGATTTGCTTAGCAAAGCCGCCGACGACGACGAGCGCGCGACGTTGCTCGCGCACTACCTGCGCGACCGCATGGGTGAGGCCAAGAACTATCTCAGTGAAGATCCCGACGACGACGTTCGCATCGCGCTGTGGATGTACGATCCCGAAAGTAAACTGTTGGAGTTTTTCTATAGCAACGAAGAGCCGCCGACCAAGCAGAGCTACGCCCTTGGGGAAGGCATGATCGGCGAAGCGTTTTTGGAGCGGCGCCGCTTCAACGAAGCCGACGTTCGCAACGTCCCGTCGTATCTAAATACGCGCGGCGGCAAGGAGCCGCAGTATCGCGCCGTCCTCTGCACGCCGGTGATGGTCGGCGAGGACGAGATCGGCATGATCACTGCCGACAAGCAGAGCGCCGTGCTCTTTAGCACCGCGGCCGACGACATCGCGCGCGGCCTAGCCTCGCAGTGCGCCCTAGCCATCGACCAGTTCCGCAAAACCTGACCAAGTTGCAGAGGGAACAAGGGGCCGCTTGTGCTAAAAATGCCCTCATGCAATATATCCGTTACGCAGCCATCGCGCTGCTCGTTCTTACGCCCTCGATTGCCTCGGCCGCAACGGGGTCGTGGCAAAAGGCGACGGCTAATAGCGTCGTCGCGGGCGTCGACAGCAAGTCCACGTTCAAGGTTCAGGCGCAGGTGGCGCTGCCCAACCAGTGCTACGCGGCCAGCATCGTCTCGTCCCCGATCAGCATGCACATGCACCGCTACTTTACAGTTATGGAAATGGCTCCGTCGTCGACCTGCGCCCAGAAGTCCACGTACACGTGCACGGTCGTAAGCCCGTCGTTCCCGTTGCCGATCCCCGAGAAGTTCGAGGCCGATTCCAAGGGCAAGAAGTGGGAAGTTCACTTAGGGATGGAGGCTCCCACACCGGCCGAACCGATGTGCAAAAAAGCCTAAAGACCGCCGCATAAAGGCAATCCGGTAGAGACGATACCGCGCGTGGTGCGATCGGTCAGCGCCGCGCGCATCTCGTCTGGCAAACGCGACCCGCTAACGTCTCTTGACGTGAACGTTTCTTTCGACGGTTGTTCGCCGGTGGAAGTAGTTGAGACTCATTGTATCGGCGGCACGCCAGTCGTTTTGCAAACGGATATAGACGATAGCCGAAAACGCGAGTGCCAATCCAACGAACAGTCCCGCCCACACGACGTTGGGCATTCGGATAAAGAAATGAACGGAGTACATTATCGGTGCTAAGAACAGCACCGTAACCAGCAGCGCCTTCCAGTAGCGGGGCTTTGGTGGCGACGGCTGGTTGAACAACCCTAAGCGGTCGTCGCGACCTTTTCGAGGCGCTTGAGCGCGCGGCTCGCCCGCACGCCGGGGCTCTGAGCGGTCACGGCCGGCGAGCGCGTCGCCTGCTTCACCGAATCAAGCGCTTTCTTGACGTCCTCGATGGATTTTTTATATTCCACGGTACCTCGATTTCGCTTCACGTCGCTCGCCGCCCCTTTTACCTATTCTTGTCCCCAAGAATGGCGGCATCCGCGGTGCATACCCGCCAGGCGCATGGTTCCGGCCGACGAAGACTTCGGAAACGGATTGCACCACCCTGGAGGTACTCATTGTGAACAAGTTCGGGCTGCTTGCCGCGGCTCTCATCGTCCTCGGCGCGCAGACGGCCGCAAGCGCGCAAACCGCTCCGCCCGCGAACGGACACACGCCCAGCGGCGTGTCGCGCGAGCTGGTCTACCAGTTCGGCTACAATACCCCCGTCGCGAGCTCCGGCAACGGAACCGGGACCACGACCATTGACATCAAGGGTCCTAAGGCCGACGGCGGTTATATGGTCACGGGGACCGACTCGTGGTGGAATACGGTGCGTCCACGCGCCAGCAACACCTGTGAAGTTTATTCGAGCGGAACCGTCAAGTGCTCGCAGATGCCGTATGCGCTCTCGCCGATGCAGTTGACGATCTTCCCGCTCTTAGCACGCGGGCTCTTTAAGCAGCTCAGCGCCCACGCAAGCAACAGTTGGACCGAGAACTACACGGTCTACGCCGCCATTATTCCCGGCGCTAACGGTTTTGCCGGCACTCCCAATACGTGGAACTGCTCCTACGAGTTCCATGGAAAGGGACCGATCGCGAACGCCGCACCGACGGTCCTCATTACCACGACGGGGACGCTCACGCAGCAAGGCGGACGCTACTTAAAGGCAACGTCGAAGCAGCGCATTGCGTACGATCCGATGGCGAAGATTCCGGTGGTTGTCCGAGACATCCGCACCCACTTTCCGCAGCACACCGTTTATAACAACGATCTCATCGAGCTGAAGCTCATTAAAGACTCGGGCCCGGTCCACTAAACTAGCCGAAGACCCCCGCGTTGGAGACTTCACGATAAGCTCGCCGACAAGCTCATCGCGAGGAGATAAAGCGTGTCTAGCAATTTATGGCGTAGCATCAGCCTTGTGCTTGCGGTTGCCGCCGCAAGCTATGGCTCAGCCGCGAACCCCGCCCTTAACGCTCAGTCGCCGGCGCAACCCGCCGCTGAAGGTCGGCGCGTTGCTATGGCGCCGCAGCACCCCACTCGGATAACCCACGTCATCGTTATTATTCAAGAAAATCGCACCGTCGACGATCTTTTCAACGGCTATCCGGGTGCCGATACCGTGCAATCGGGAGAGAATCCGCAAGGCGAAACGATTCCTTTAACCCCCGTCTCCTTAGCCGCCCCATTCGACCTGTCGCACCGCCACACGGCGTGGGTCGCGGACTATAACCGCGGCAAGATGAACGGCTTCAGTGGAGAGCACGTGCACTGCCTACGAAGGTCGCAATCGAAATGCCCGACTCGCCAGGTGGCGGCATATTCCTATGTGCCCGAAGACGAAGTCGAGCCATATTGGGAGATGGCTCGCTCGTACGTTCTCAGCGACCGGATGTTCGCGACGAATCAAGGCCCCAGCTTTCCCGCACATCAATATCTCGTCAGCGGAACCTCGACCATCGCCGACGGCTCGACCATCAAAGCCTCCGAGAACGTCTCCGACCCCCAAAAAAAGGGGAGGCAAGGCGGGTGCGATTCGGTTCGCGGCGCGCGAGTCGCAACAATTAACGCATTGGGGGGAGCCGGCCCGTTAGTCTATCCGTGCTTCAAGCGCCACTCGATCATGGAGGAGATGAACGATGCCGGTATCACGTGGCGTTACTATCAGGCGCATTCGGGAGCGGGCCAATGGCATGCCGTTGATGCCATCCAGCCGATTTGGGCCGGTCCCAGCTACAAGAACGTTATTTGGCCGTCGCGCCGCGTACTCCAGGACGTCGCGGCCGGTCAGCTCGCCGACGTCACGTTTGTAACGCCCACAGCCGAGGCGTCGGACCACGCCGGCGTGACCAATGGCAGCGGCCCCGACTGGGTCGCCAGCGTCGTCAACGCCGTTGGCGAGAGTCAGTTTTGGAAGTCGACCGCCATCTTCGTCGTTTGGGACGATTGGGGCGGCTGGTACGACCACGTCGCTCCGACGCTTTACAATTCGTACGAAAACGGTTTTCGCGTCCCGCTACTGGTTATCTCACCATACGCCAAACACGGATATGTCTCGCACACGGCCTACGAGTTCGGCAGTATTCTGAAGTTTATCGAAACGACTTTCGCCCTGCCGTCGCTCGGCACTACCGACGAACGCGCCAAAAATATCACCAATCCGTTCGACTTTGGCTCCCATCCGCGCAAGTTCGTCCCAATCCCCAGGCGACGTTCGAAGCAGTACTTCCTCAGCCGTACGGATGACCGCAGTCCCGACGACGACTACTAAGGGCGAGCCGGAATGGCTACCTTAGCAGCCGTTTCGTGTGCCGAACGCCAGTGCTCCCGAGTCAAAATCTTCGCCGCCGTACACGTCTTCGAAAACGCCCTTGTTGATATTGCCATGGCTGGCGGAGGCAACGAACACCAAGCCGGCGTTCTGTCCGTAGCCCTGCGCCTGGATCGTGGCGATCAGCGTGCGGTTAATGACTTGGAACGTGCCGAAAGTATATTTGGTATTGCCAATCACCAACGTTGCGAAGCCGCTGTGCTTAAAGCCTTCGCTGCCGCCGTCTTTGAGCGTCAGGCAATAGGTGCCGTCGCTATGTTGCGAATGGGTTACGGTCACGGGCCAGCTGCCGCTGTAACCTTGCGATGTGGCGGCATTAGCCGGGGCAAGCACTGACAACGCAAAGGCAAGACCAACTAAAGTCTGTTGAAAAAAGCGCATACCCGGTGCTCCTTGTCTGGATCGAAGGGACGGTACGCCCAGGCTAGGCAAGGGTGATGAAAAAAGTCTGAGGCGCTACCAGTCTGTATCGGGCGCTTTGTACGAGTGCTTCTCGTGCAAGAAGTAGCTCTTCGAGAGTGATGATGGAATCTTTTGGAAAGTGATCGGTGACTGCGAGTAGTTGAAGCAGCCGATCAGGCTCGTGGCGCGGCTGTCCGTCGTACCCAGTTGCCCCAGGTTCCAGTTGTCTTCAATGTACCGTAAGATGCTGCCGAACTCGTACTGCGCCGTTGCGATGTGCCCTGGCTTTGCGTACGGCGAGATAACGATCGCCGGAACGCGGAATCCCAGGCCGCCGTAGTCCTTGATCGGCGGCTTGGCGTTGTCGTAGAAGCCGCCCCAGTCGTCCCAGACGACGACGATTGCCGTCGAACCCCAATACTGGCTCTCGCCGATCGCATTGACCACGCTGGCCACCCACTCCGGCCCGTTATCTTGTGAAGTATACGGATGGTCGGAGTTGTTGACTTCGGGAATCACCCACGAGACGTTCTGCAGCGCACCGTTATCGATGTCGTCGAAAATGTTAGTCTCGGGAGCGGAAATGTGGCCATCGGTCCACTCTGGCCCGTAGCGCACGGCTGCCACGGCATCGAAGGCGCTCAATAATTTACCGTAACTCGTGTTGCTAGGGGGCACGTAGTAACGCCACGATACGCCGGCTGTATCGAGCAAATCGCGTATCGTCGGATAGCTCAGCTGGAACTTATTCGAACACGGGAACGGTCCGAGTTTTTGGAGGTAGACGTTCGCTTGCGTCACCAGATGGGTGTGTGTCCCGCTCGGCGCGTCGCAGCCCCAATAGCAGTTGCTGCCCGAGCACGTCGGAAGATCGATCATGGCCTGCCCGGTCTGCACGACCGAGTCGCCGCGAATCAAGTTCTGGTGGGCGGTGAAGCTGTCGCTGCCCTGCGTTGTGAACATATGCTCGGCCAGGGTATACTGCTGCGCCATGATCCAATAGGGTTGAATGTCGGCCGGATCGGTGTACTGATACGGATAGCCGCACTCCGGGGCTCCGCTGCCGAACGGCGCCTTGTCGAAGCCATCCATTTTGCCCTTATCGTACGAGGCGAGGTACCCGGTATAGCGGTGATCGAGATCTTTGGGGACCAGCAACGGCTCCTTCGCCAGCGGGATCTTGCCTTTGGCGATCGGCGGGCTGCACTTATTCTCTTTGGCGACCTTTCCCGAGACCGTACCGTCGCCGCCGGGAAACGTCGCGAAGAAGTTGTTGAAGGAGCGGTTCTCTTGGACGATGAGCACAACGTGCGTGATCGGGCTTTTGCCGCTGGGCCTGTGGTGCGTGCTCTGCAGTGTCGGCGGGAAGCCCGAAATCGACGACGACGTGCCGCCCCCGCATGCGGCGAGCGCGAGACTTATGCCCACTAGGAAAAAGACGCCGGCCCTAACCCGCATGAATACTCCTTTGCGTGCTGTGGCGTTGCTATTCGCCGCGGCTCACCGATTGCCCCAGCGGTTCCAAGGGTGCGCCTTGCAGCGTTACTTTCGGAGGCCCGCCAGCCGGAAACGGCCAGAAATCGAAGCGGCTGGAACAGCGGACGTTCGCGCCGACGATGGTGACGGGCGAGCCGCCCGGTACCGGCACGACGAAGGGCTGCATCACGTCGGCGTAATCGTGCGAACAATCGTCGGTCAGATGAATGCGGCCCACGATCCGTGCCTTAAAGTTGGCAACCGTCGCGCGAAAAATAACCGTAGTACTCTTGTTATCGGAGTTCTGATCGGTGAAGCCGAGATACTTGCCGTCCCAAAGCGCGGCACCGGCGAAATGAATCGTCGCACCCGGCATCGAGACTTTGCGTAACGCCCCGCCGCCCTTGGCGAGCTCGGCAACGGAAAATACCCCGTTCTTTGCCTGCCCTTCGACGAACAGGTTTCCCTTATCGTCGTAGGTAGGCGGCCACAGATAGTAGAGCGTAGACGACGAGTAGCTTGTCGGATGGCCGGCGCCGCCCTTCCAGACTTGTACGTTGCCCGCGCCGGCCTTTCAGGTAAAGTTCGACACTGCGAGATCGCCATTCATGTGGTTAACGGCACAACCGATTGGATATCCGGTCGTTTGCAGGCGTTTTGTCGGTGTTTTGGCGGCGTGCGCGTACTCGGCCACCACGAATCCGCCGGATTCGGCGATCCAGATGTGGTTCGTCGCGCCGATGCACTGGCCATACGGCGCGCGCAAGCCGGTCAGCTTGCCTGCCAGAGCCTTCGATGCGTAGTTGTAGATGAAAACGTCGTTCGTATTCCAGTCCGACACATAGAGAAGGGTCGTCGACGCGTCGGCGCCGGGGGCAATCTGCGATGGGCCGTCGTCGGGCCGCTGCGGCGGCGCGACGTACTGCGGCAAACTACGCGCAGCGAGCCATGCGAGCGAAGCCGGCGGCGCCGCCGGCTGCACTCCGCCGACGCCGCATCCCGCAAGCAGTAGAACTGCCGCGCAACGAATTTTCATGCCAGATTCGGCCTTCGCGCAGTCAAAAGAATTTTACTTGCGTGAAACCAAGAAACACGTCGAGCCTCGACGCCGTACCAAGGCAAACGACCATTTACGGAGGCATTTGTGAAGAGAGTCCTTTTGCTGGTGCTCGCGGCCGGGTTAGTCGGAGCCGCCTCTCCGCCGTCGAGCGCCGCCAGAGCGGCCGCCTTTTATGACGAGATTGCAAAGCAGCGCACCGATCTCGGCTTTACCGGCGGCACCTTCAGCGGCCCCGGTGCCGACGTTCTCGCCAAAGCCGTCGAAAACACGCAGTACGTGATGATCGGCGAAGACCACGGCATCGCCGAAATCCCCGCGTTCTCAACCGCGCTCTGCCGCGAAAACATGACGGGCGACCAAAAATCGAACCTCGACCGCACGCAGCTTCACCGCTACCATTTTGTGGGCGCCGATCGCGCGGCGTTCGCCGATACCGGCAAGCACCCGAAGGTGCTGGTAAAAATGGGCGGCTACCATCTCTTCGAAGGGATCAGCATGCTGGGGGACCGCGAACTCGGCAACTTCCTCGCGGAGTATGCGGCGCTCCAAGGACAAAGGACGCTCAACATCCTCGTGCTCGGCGCCAAGGGCGAGCAGCTCGCCTTTGCCGGCATGGGACACCCGTACGCGCCCGTCCCGCTCGACCTGCTGCACGATAAACGCGCCGACTTCGCGTTCTTAGCGCCGTTCTTCAAGAACCTTGGAAGCGCGCCGGTGCTCTACGACCTACGCGAGCTGCGGCGCCCCTTTGCTCGCTCGGGGCTGCAGAGCGTCAATCTCTCCCACGTTATCGACGGCTACGATCTGCTTGTGGTCGTCCCAAGGCCGCACGCGTCACACCAGGTTTCGTAACGGATTCAGCCAGCGAGACGAGTTACGTTGTTGATTCAGTGGACGCGCAAAGCGCTTAGTGCGTAATCACCATGATCGCAGCGCAGACCAAGAAGATCGTGAGCGCCACGTCAAAGATGTTGAGTTTCGATTGCTTCGTTGAGTTAAGGATC
>CAZMPP010000061.1:6985-11416 GCA_964568035.1 uncultured bacterium | reverse complement strand
TTTACAGTCGAAGTTGGCGAAGAGCGTCGGCTTGGGCAGCCGCGCCACGAACCAGGTTAACCGCCGGTCGCGAAAGAGCAAATTGCGCACACCGAGCCACTTCCATTGGGGCGGCAGCCGCGGCGAACAGGCGAGTTCCGTGCCCCCCAAATTGAGCCCGCCCGCGCCTTCGATCGCCGACCAAACATAGCGCGGCGGAGACCAGGGCGAGAGCATCATGCCTTGATTGGCCAGCGTCTCCCCGTGAAGCCATTCGGAAAACTGCCCCGGCACCGTGTTGTTGCGCCCCGGATCGCGCGAATAGTGCTGAAAGCTCGTCCCCAGTGCGTAGGCCATGAAGCCGGGGTTGAAGCGCGCGGCGGCAAACGCGTAGAGAAACGTCACGCCGAGCCACACGCCGCCCAGCAATCCCCAACTGCGCGTCGGACTATATTCGATATCGTCGCGCGGCACGGTGCGTATGCCGGCCTCGGTCCAAAACGACGGAACGCTGAGCCGGCTGATGATTCGCGCCGCCGTTTGATGGTCGGCGACACCAAGGATGACCGGGAAGAGCATGTCGCACGTAACGTTGGTCCGCGGCGTTCCATCGAGGTCAATGTTGAGGTAGTACAGGCCGGTCCTGGGATCGATGAGGTGGCGGTTCATCGCGTTACGCAGCGCCGTTGCCTCGCGAGCAAAGCGCAGCGCCTCTCTCGCCTTGCCGAGGGACTCGGCCATCGCCGACATCGCTACCAGCGCCGCATAACACTCCGAGTTCACCTCGGTGGACGCGCCCGAGATGCGGTAGTCGTCGATGATGTTCCGCCAGCCGATGATGCCCTGCTCCCAGGTTCCCGTTGCGGTGCACCACACTAAGCCGCGCTTGTCGCGCTGCGAGAGAAGATAATCGGCCGCTTTGCGCGCTTTCGGATACATCTCGCGCAAAAACTCGAGGTTGCCGGTCGCTCGATAGTGATGGGCCAACGCTAGGACTACCAGCGGCGTGTCGTCGTTCACGTTGAGCCCGTAGTCCTCGCTCTTGCCGGTGCGGATGTCGAAATATTCGACGATCTTACCGCTGTGCTGGGCGTTGTCGAGGTACCAGCGCAACGACTCGCGCGAGAAGTCGGGGGTCACGTAGTCGGAACCCAGCGAAAACGAGGCGGTGTCGCGTCCGACGCTATTGTTCGAGCGCGTCGGATCGTTGACGAAGCCCCAGCCCGTCGGGGCAAGCAGCTGCGTGCGCAGCATGTTGGCCTTGGCCCACAGGACGCCACGATTGACGTGCACGTCGGGCGTTATCACGACCGAGCGCGCCAGTACCGACTCGTAGTATCGCCGCGTGGCCGCCTGCGCTCGCGTTGCCGGCGGAGCGTTCTCCAAGGCGCGCCGCGCACCGCGCGACCCGTCAGGCGAAGCCACCAGCGTATACCAGATGCGCCGGCGCGCTCCCGGCGCCAGCCGGTGGCGATGCTGAAATAGCGCGATCGGGTCGGCGACGCCGCGGTGCACCGTGTTCGCATGCATCGGCTCGAAACGTGGAGCGTTCATTTTTCCGTGGTCGGCGGTAACCGCATAGCGCGCCGCGGCGACCGATGGTGCGAGCGCGCGGGCTTGATGTGGCGCCGATTCGTTCCACGCGATCACGGCACCGAGCTTGGCATCGTGTACGGCGCGAACGTCGCGGGTGGTATCGCCGCGCAGCTGCGCCCCAAAAAGGCTGTCGAACTCGCGCTTGTGGTGCGACTCGTTACGAATCTCGACCAGGAGGTAGGCGGTGAGCGGAGCGACGTGCTCGGTCTCCGCCGTGTCGTTGAGCACGAAGACGGTTTCGCTGACCGCAACGCCGTCGTCGATCCAATACGAATAGACTTGATTGTCGGGGTGAATGCGAAAGCGGCCATCGATCTTTGCCCGCGCCGCGCCGGTTGGACCGTCCCAAAACTGAATCGAAGCGCCCGAGAGCAGCGTGGCGCCAAGGTCGCTGGAGTAGAACTTTTCGATGGCACCCGACGCCTTGATGACGATCGCGCCTTTTGGAGAACCGAGGGTACTGCCGGCGGCAAGCTCCGTATCGTCGACCTCGTAGGCGGCGATGCGCTCGCCGGAACCGAAGATTCGGGCGCTCATCGCCGTGTCGTTTGCTTGATTCGCAGGCGCGCTCCTTCCGGTCGCCAACACTTGAGCGTGCTCTTACTCGGCATCGAGACCTCTTGTGACGACACCGCGGCAGCGGTCGTGCGCGATGGGCGCGACGTGCTTTCCAACGTCGCAACCAATCAAGATGCCTTTCACGCAAAGTACGGCGGCATCGTGCCGGAGATCGCCAGCCGCCGTCACGTAGCCCTGCTTTCAGCCGCGGTCGAAGACGCGTTGGCGCGCGCCGGCCTTTCGTTCGACCAGCTCGACGGCATCGCCGTAACCAGTGGACCGGGGCTCATCGGCAGCCTCGTCGTCGGCGTCGCGTCGGCCAAAGCGTATGCCTTTGCATTAAATAGGCCGCTCTATGCGGTCAACCATCTGCACGGCCACGTCTTCGCGCCATTTCTGGAACGCGACGAGCCGCCGCCCTATCCGTTTCTCACGCTGCTCGTTTCGGGCGGACACTCGCAGCTCGTCGCGGTCGAGTCGCCGCTGCGCATGCGCATTCTCGGCCGCACCCACGACGATGCGGCCGGCGAAGCGTACGACAAAACCGCACGATTGCTGGGGCTCCCGTATCCCGGTGGTCCGGCGCTCGACGAGATGGCGCGACGTGGCGATGCGACCGCGCATCCGTTTCCGCGCTACCGTCCTGCCGACGGTTCACTCGACCTTTCGTTCTCCGGCCTAAAAACGTCGGTACGCTACTTTCTCGAATCCGACGCGGGCAAGGACGCCAAGCCCGAAGACGTTGCCGCCTCATTTCAAGCGGCGGTCGTTGACGTGCTGATGGCGCGTCTGCAAGCCGCCTACGAACGCGCTTCGTACAACGCCGTGACGCTTTCGGGCGGCGTCGCGGCCAACTCGGCGCTGCAAGCCGCCGTGCGCGCGTGGAGCGAGCGCGACGGAATCCATGCGTTGATTCCGCCGCCGAAATACTGCACCGACAATGCCGCGATGATTGCCGCCGCCGCGTTCCATCAAGGCGACGCGGCGCGCGCCGATCCGATCGCGCTCACCGCCGATCCCAATCTCCCCTTCGAGATTGGCGTGGCAAGATGATCGAGTTCGAAACCACCACCCGCACCTCGGAAGCGCGCGAAACGCTGTGGCGAATCTATCGGGGGCGGGTCATTTTTTACGCGCTCGTCTTTGCGGTGATTACCGTCGCGCTCTTTCGCTTCCAAACGGGCGATCTCGCGCGCCTCTCGCTGATTTGGGGAATAAGCTGGATCGCGATTTTTTTGTTCGTCTGGGGCGCCATCATTTTGATCCAAGGCTCGAAGATGGCCGAGCGAAGCAGCGCTCACGGGCCGCTTCGCTGGACGGGATCCGACGAGGGTTTCCGCATCGAGAGCGGCCCCTCCGCGGTTACGTTCGACTGGCCGGCCTTGGCGGGCTTCCTCGAAACGCCTCGCCTCTTTCTACTGCCGCTCAAAGGTAAGCGCGCCTACCTCATCATTCCGAAGCGTTGTCTCTCCGAGCAGCAAACATCCGTGCTATCGGATTTGCTCGCGCGCCACCTCACGCGCCCGCCGCAGTAGCGGAACGAAAGAGCGCTCCCTCGAATTACGAAGTTAGGAGGGCTCGCTATGTATCCTTGGCTAACCGGGGAGTTGCTTCTCTTGCCGTATTACTTCGTACCGCAAGACTTTGATGCGTGCTCCGGACAAGTCTTAGCCATCGGCGACGGCGTCTTATTCGAGTTGATTGGAAACCAATTCGGGGGCGATGGAACGTCGCACTTTGCGTTACCGGATCTGCGCGAACACGAACCGGTCAAACACGTGAAATACTGCATCGCTACGACGGGGACGCCGCCGGTATGAAACGTCAAGCGTTTGTATTGAGCGGCGCCGGCGCGGCGCTCGCCGGGTGTGCCGGCACGGCCTTGTCTCCCAACTCGCTCGTTAACTCCGCGGCGCGTTCGGTGGCATCGGTCACGCCGGCAGACAAGAATGACCAGCTCCTGGGTTCGATCATGTTGTTTCCGTACAATTATGTGCCCCAGCATTTCGAAAAGTGCGCCGGTCAGATTCTGCCCGTAGGATCTAATGTGGCGCTCTTCTCGCTGTTGGGCGATCGTTTCGGGGGCGACGGACAAAAGGACTTCGGCCTTCCCGATATGCGCGGGCACGCGCCGATCAAGGAACTAACCTACATGATAGCAACCAGCGGGATCTATCCGCAGCATAAGAACCTGCAGCCACGCTACGGATCGGGACCGTTATTGGGCCAACTGTCGGTGGTCCCATATCGTGCGAAATACACCCCGCCGTCCGGCTGGGCAACCTGCAATGGCCAGCT
>CAZMPP010000061.1:0-6885 GCA_964568035.1 uncultured bacterium | reverse complement strand
CATATCGTGCGAAATACACCCCGCCGTCCGGCTGGGCAACCTGCAATGGCCAGCTTCTAAAGATCGACAAGAATCAAGCGCTCTACTCTCTGCTGGGCACCACGTTCGGAGGCGACGGCATAACTACGTTCGCTGTCCCCGACTTACGCGAACACGAACTCTTAAAAGGGATAACCTACGTGATCGCCCTGCACGGCAGGTTCCCGCTCGCGCGCTGAGCGGCGACCAGTACTATTCCTGGCGCTCCTTGGCGGATTCGAGGTAGCTCACGTCGGCGAGATCTTGGGGCCGCGCTGCCGCCCTTTTATTCTCGATTAACTCTTCGCGGCCGATATACGAAACGGGAACGTCTCCGTAAGTAGTTTCGATCCTCGTCGACCAGGCCTGGTCGAAAGTGATGCCGTCAATCGCCGTAATAAGGTCGATCTGATTCGGCGGCCGCCCCATGATATAAAATGTGCCGGGCGTGGCAAGGTCGGAAACGCTGAGGTCTTCGAGTGGCGCACCGAATGCCGCCAGCGCCCGCCATATTCTTTGAGCATTCGTGGAGTCCGATCCGACGAATAGATCCACGCCAGGTACTTAGCGCCCTCGGCGTTTAACGCGCGCAACAGATCGATCAAGTCGATATTCTGCTGCATCGTTCCCCCAGGGCATACGCAACACGAGTTGCCAGATAGCTTCGACACGCTCGTGCGGCGGAACGGCCTCTTGAGCCGCGCGCTTTATATCCTCCGCTTCACGATGCGAGCGTGCTACAACCCCGGACCAGTTTGCCCGGCGCGCCGCAGCTCGTGCTTCGGGCGTCTTCATGCAGTAAGCCTAAAATTTCGCGGTCGGAAGGACTCAAACCCCTTACGTCGGCGAATGGAACGAAATCGATCATGGCCTCAAAGAAAAAGCCACCTAAAATCGTTCCTCCCCGCGGGCCCGCAACCAACCTGCGCAAAGCCGGAGCGCATGAGGATAAGCGGCGCAAAAACCTGGAGCAAGTTGAAGCCGACGAGCACGCGCTCGACGACCTTAAAGCGATGGGCGTCTGGGCTTTTGACGAGGACGTCTAGCGCCCGTCAGACTTTCGGTTCGACCGTCACCTTTGTTATGGCGTCACCGCGTTTGATCGCATCGAGCGCGTCAAAGCCTTCGGTCATCTGACCGAACACGGTATACTGCCCGTCGAGAAAACGCGCGTCGTCGAGGCAGATGTAAAACTGCGAGCCGGCTGAATCGGGCCGCGACGAGCGAGCCATTGCGACCGTTCCGCGCACGTGCGGGTGCGCGTTGAACTCTGCGTTGAGATTGTAGCCGGGCCCACCGGTTCCGTCGCCTTTCGGGTCGCCGCCCTGGACGACAAAGCCGGGTTCAACTCGATGAAATGTCAGGCCGTCGTAAAATCCCGCGTCGGCGAGTTTTATGAAGGCGGCCGAGTGGAGCGGTGCCTCGTCGGGGAAAAACCCGAAGACGATGTCGCCATGCGCCGTTGCAATTCGTACTTGCGAAGCCTTCGCGCGTTCGGAGTATTCTTTAAGTTCTGTCGCTTGCGGGGGAACGTGTGTCATGGCGGATCCTCTTAAGCTCTAATGCGTCGGTCGTTGCGAGGTTAGGCGCAGGAGCTCGGCGGCCAAGTACTCCAAAGCGTCGCCGGGCGGGGGACCGGCTTTCTCGCTCCGGCAAAGTCTCAACACCGTCTCTCGCGATTCTGCCATGCCGACGAGCCGCTTGCGGGCGCTTACGCTCGTCGCGGTCGTCTTCATACGAATCCAGACGCGCTCCATCGCCGTCATCGAGCGACTTTCATCGTACGGTAAAAATGTAGTCGCCGCGCCGCGAGCTTCCGAACACTCGGGAGTTGCGCCTGTTCTCATCAATATGCACGGCGATGTCATTAGCAACGCCACCCTCTTGAGCGGACGATGTTACGTTAGTCTGAACCATTGTGACGTTTCTCTACTTTCCAATCGGGAGTCGTCTCCCTCACTTGCGAACCCAGCGGAGCACGAAAAGGTTGCCCAAATAGGCATTCGCGTTAACTTTTACAGAGTCGAAGCGCGCTTTGTTTCAAAACGGGCTTTATAACGTCGCGCTATCGTACTGATGCGATCTCAGCCGCGCTTAAAGACTTGTTTCTTATTTTCAGCAAGTGCTAAACGTTCGATATTATGGCCGTTTGGGAGTAACGCAAGCAGTGACGGTAGGCCGCCGGCGAGCGAGCGCTGACGCGAAGACAATGGAGGGCCAGGCACCCGCGTCACTGGCAAGCGATGAAGCCCCCGCTTAGCCGGTTATAAAGATTTTAACCTCTGAAAAGATGACTTTAGTTATTATGCTGGAAACGGCCCCAGCGTAGCAAAATCGACCCCGGTGCGTTCGCCGGCGCTCGTCGCCATATTGGGAGGTGCCAAGTGACACGGATAAAGCAACAGCCAGCCTGGCTTCAACTCGGCGATCTCGCCATTACCTGTATGTTTCCCGTCTTTTTTGAAGAGACTGAGGAGCCGACGACCCAACAAGAGGCCGCTGCCGCCTAGCCTAGTCCACCAGCTTCGTTCACCCCGTGACCATGGACTCGGACCTGGTTAGCTTCTCCGGTACGTTCGTCGTGAACCACCCTGCGTTTGGAAATGTTACCTTTGTTTTCGACAGCCACGATGCCAGCAGCGGGTTCGCAGCAAGCGAAGGTTTCATCTACCTTGGCGTGCGCTATCCGAAGTTCGACTTTGCTTTTCGCCGTGAGGGTCGGACGTTTGCGCCATCGCCGCTGAACAATCTAACGCGGCACTTGATTGACGACCACTGGCGAACGATTTCCGAGATAACGCCCCCGGCGTTTCGATCCTTCGTGCTTTCAAAGGCCAAGGAGCTTGCGGACAGTCGCGAACAAAGCCGGCCGTAGTCGCCGCTAGCGAGCTTTTCGTAAGTTCTTTTTCTTTTTGCTTCCCGGAGGCGCCCACGCCGTAATCGTGCCGTCTTTGGCGCTGACATAAACGATTCCATTCGCGATCACCGTCCCAACGTTTCCAACGTCGGAGAGCGGGGCGCTCCACAACTGCGCGCCACTTTTGGCATCGAACGCAAACTCGGTCTGATGCGTATAGTTGGCAACATAGACCACGCCGTTGGCAATTGAGAGCGGCGACCGTGGGGTTTGCGCGGTTGCATGGCTGGCGTCGGGACCGAAGTGCTTATTCCAGACGGGTTTGGCGTTCAGCGTGCAGGTCGGCCGCATTTTAAAGGCCGCGAGCCCCGCCTTATAGATGCCCGTCGTGGCCGGCATCCCCACGTAGACGTAGCCGGTTACGGGATCGAAAGCCGGGACGCCGACGAAGTCCCCCCGGTTCGTGGGGATGGACATGGCAATAAATTGAATCGGTCCATAGCTTATCGAACTGACGTCGTACAGCTCGAACATCCCCGACTTATTGACGGCCGCGAGCATCGCCGGACAGCCGTTAGTTTGGAAAAGCAGCGGCGTCGCGCCAAAGTCAAAATCGTCTTGCCCCGAAATTTCCGGAATATTTGGTGGATAGTTGCTGGCGACTATCGTGTCGAGGGTCGGCGACAACTCGATCACCTGCTCGGCGTATCCCGCGTTTTGCTCCGTCCCCTTACTCGTATCCGCATTCCCGGTCGCGACGAACACATTGTTGGTGGCCGGGTCGATGGATGCACCGCCCGGTCCCCATATTCCGCCGCCGCTGGCACCGGGCGATGCCGTCCCGCTCATCGTGAAAAAGCTTCCGGCAATACTCGGCACGCTGGTATTGATGGCGACGATTCGTCCGTACCACGGCGAGAGGTCGCACGTCGAGCCGGTAACCGCGTAGAGCAAACCGTTTGCCGGATTGTACGTGAGTCCGCCGTGCATGAAGTTGTGGTCCGGCGTGTAGTCGGCGATCGTCACCGGCCAGCCATAGGCCTCTTTACCGGTGGCGAGATCGACGGCGTGCACTTGGTTATGCCCGTCGCCGAAGTACAGCAGGTTCTTCCCGCGGTCGATCGCCGGCGTCTCGCCGATCGAGAAGGTCAGATTTGTGCGGTAGCAGCGGTAACCGGCGCTGGGAACGGCCATCTGCCACACGATGCCACCGGTCGTTGCGTTGATGGCGTACATCGTCGACCCTTTGCCTGAGCCCCCATACAGAATGTTTGTCGCCTCTCCGTTCACGTACACGCCGGACGCCAAGACGGGCTCGTGAACCATCGCATCGCCCACGTTGACGCTCCACAACTTCGCAAGGCTGCCGACGTTATTCGCTCCGACCGTCGACTCGAACGGATTGTAGCCGGTCCGCTGTAAGTCGAATCCGAAGGAATCCCAGTCTGTAGTCCCAGACGACGGCCGGTGAACGCCTTTCGAAGCGCCTCGCTGCGGCACGACTTTCGCGGTCGAGGAGTTTGCACTTAACGGGGGCACAGCTTCAGGCGTGCTCGGACTAACTTTTCCGGCTCCGCCACAGCCCGACACAACCAAGATAAAGACTAGGGCTGCCCAGCCCTGAACGCGCAGATGGCACATCATCCAATTGCTCCTTTGATTGGATTACAGCCTCGTACGCATTTTCGGTGGCTCTCGGTCACCTCCGGCTTGGCTTAGGAGTTTCTAATGCAGAATCGCTGCACGCTGCTCGCGCACTAAGGTTGCGATGCGTTCTTGGTCGACGCCGAGCTCGGCCAGCACGGATTCGGCGAAACTAAACGCGCCTTCGGTTTCGGGTACGAGCGCGTCGCTGGCACCGGCACCGCGAAGGGCGGCGACCTGGCGCAGCCGGCCGGCCCGCACGACGATACGCAGATTCGTCAGATGCGACAACCGCTTTGTCAGCGCCAGATTCGCCTTGGTGTCGGGGATCGTGCTGAGAACGACGCGCGTCGCGGGTCCAATCCCTCGTTCGATCACGCGCGGGTCGGCGCCGTCGCCATATTGCGCTTCGGCGCCTTCGCTCTGCGCGAGGCGCACGAGATCGATATCCGTTTCGATAACGGCACACCGGATGTGGGCGCGCGCGCAAATGGCGGCGACGGTGCGTCCGACGCGCCCATACCCGATGATGACGATCGCGGGGCTGCTCGTAAACGGTTGGATCTCTTGAATCGACGCTGCGTCCAACGCGCGCCGATGCGGTTTGAGCACTCGTGCCGCGAGCGCCGCAACGACGATTGATAGCAGGGTCGCGCCGATTACGGTTGCGTACTCTTGCGTGTCGAGCCGCTTGGCGAGAAAGCTGTTATTGGCGAGTACCACGTTGAACTCGCCCAACGGCAGGAGCGCAATGCCCAGCGCGACCGCGGTTCCGGTTGGCTGCCGCGTCAACCGGCTCAAACCGTACCACGAAACGAACCGTATCGCGGCGAGCACCATGCCGATCGTGAGGATCGCCGGCCAATACAGCAGGACGGTTCGAACGTCGACGAGCGTGCCGATCGAAACGAAGAACAGCATGACGAAGAGCTCTCGAAACGGCGCGACGATCGATTGCACCATTCGGCTCCCGGCCGCTTCGGACGTTACCGCACCGGCTACAAACGCGCCGAACTCGAACGAAAGCCCGGCGACATGACCCAGCCACGCCGCGACCAAGGCGATGGCCGTGCAAAACGCGACCAGCGCGTCGGCGGGAGCCCGCCGTAAGAAGCCGATAACGATGCGGTGCAGCACGGTCGCACCGAGAACGAGTGCGACGATGACGAATAGCGCGGCTTTGAGCAACGGGATGGCCGCACCCATCGGCGTCAACGCCTGTGCCGGCGTGGTCGTTACGACAAGAATCAGGACGGCGACGAGATCTTGCGCGATGAGCAGCGCTACGGCAGCGTGCCCCGCACGTTTTTCCAAGAGTCCAAACCCTTGCAAGAGCGCGACCCCGATCGCCGTACTCGAAAGGGTGAATGCCAATCCGAGCGTGATCGGATGCGTGAAGCCAAAGCGCATACCCAGCGCCCACGCAACCGCGGCGAAACCCGCCATGAGCACGAGATTCCCGATCATTGGAACGGCGCCGACGGCCCGGAGCTCGCGCGGCGAAAAACCCAGTCCGAGGCTGAAAAGCAAAAGGATCAGGCCGAGTTCGCTGAGGCCGCCGAGTGAGACGGCACTCGTATGATAACCCGGGGTGAACGGGCCGATGGCAACCCCGGCCAATACATATCCCAGAGCCGGCGTAATCTTTGCCGCGCGCGCCAACGCTCCAAACACCGTCGCCGCGACGAGGGCGACGGTGAGATCGGTCAGGAACGTGACGGTGTTTTGTTCCAATTTATCGTAACGGGAGTCTTCGTGACACGGTTAGAACGTGCGCTGTAAGATTATGCCCTTTTCCTTAAGGACGCGTATTGCCATCCTGATCGGCATCTTTCTGATGCCGGTGCCCGCCTTTTCCGCGCAATCGCTTCCAGCGCCGAGTCCAGTCCCGTCGAACCCGCCCGCGACACCGTCAGTAGATGAACTTCCAACCATTGTTGTGCCCACAGGTTGGACCGCTAAGGATACACTCCCGACGGCGCCGGGTGCCGTCTACGTCGGAGCCTGGAACGCGCCCCCTCCGGACTCCCCCGCCGATGAGATCGCCCTGGGCTACGTCGCCCTGCCCTCGGACAAGCCGGTGACGCTCGAAGCCATCGCCCAAGCCATGAACGCGGCGTACAAGAAGCTCGTAGGCGAAAAGAATATGGTCGCGTCGCACGCCGAGAAAGTCTGCGGCGGAACGATGGATGGGTGGTACTTAGAAAACAAAGTCAATGTCGGAACGATGAATGTGGTCTTGCAACAGACGATCCTTCTCGGCAAGACCAGAACGTTCGTAGCCACCTACGGGCGATTAGACACCGAAAAAGAAGACCCGGCCGCGCGCGCGTCGCTCAATAGCATCTGCATCAAGGGATCCTAAA
>CAZMPP010000060.1:0-11514 GCA_964568035.1 uncultured bacterium | reverse complement strand
ATGTGGTGTCGCATCGATCGCAGACTCCTTTCATAGTGTTCCGCGGGCAAGCTCGCGTTGAATTCTTATAAGGGAGAACGCATCAGCGAGAGCGCCTCTGTACGCCAAGATGCCTCTTCTCCCGCGCTTTGTCAATATGGGACTCGGTCTGGTTCTCGTCGCAGCTGAGAGCGATCTGATCGAGTCAGTTGGTTCGTCCGAGCGATCAACTGCCGCAAGGTGCGGCGCTTTCGCAGAGTACCGAAAAAGATCGTCGAGGCTGACCTAAAATTCCTACGATCTTGTGAATAGCCGAACATTCTCCGCTGGGAGATATGGTCGCAAACGGAGTCTCGACCGCGACTGGGTTGCCCAAGTGTCGGTAGGGGGACGTAGTAAATAAGGACTAGGGCGACTAGTTCATAAGGCTAGAACACCCGAAACCCGCTCCCTCGGCTCGCAGCGTCGACCGCAGTTACGCTTCCCTGGCAGGGAAACGTCTTCGTTTAGCTGCACCGCTTTTACACGCGCCAGCCGCCCGGTTGGCGAAGTGCTTTAGCCCAAAGCTAGGTAAGGAGTTATACGTGCGTTCAACCTTTCTTTATGCCAGCGCAGCGCTCGCCGCGAGCTTGCTGCTATCGGCATGTTCCAGCGGCGGCAGTTCGCAGGCAATCCCCGGGGGCTCAGGGTCCGCAGCGCCGATGGGGCATCACGCTCCGCACATCGTCGCCGTGACCGCCGGCAACCCGAGCTCTGGTTGCCCCAGCAGCAAGTACATACTTTGCATCGACATCACCAAGGCCAGCGGCGGCAGTTTCGGCCTCTGCATCAGCACTTCGGGCAATTGCTCGTCGGGGCTAATCGGCGACTGGACGTGGGCCACAACGGTCACGAACCTCAAAGGCAAGTCCGCTAAAAAGAAGATCCACAACTCGTGGGATCCGAACCCGGGTAATCCCAGCACGAACACCTTCACGGAAGCCAAGAAGGTCAAGCCCAGCAAGAACGGTTCGGTCAAATACGTGGCCAACGTCACGGCCTGTGAAGTGACTGACCCGAGCAGCTGCCTATCAGGCGCAGTCGGGCTAATTCCGCAGTAGCTTAGCTATCTAGTTGGTTGGTTAGGTCGGGAGGCTCGGCATTTTGCCGGGCCTCCTTTTTAATCGTCACCCATGATGCTCTTAGGCTTCGGGCGCGCCTGCAACGCTCGCTCGAGGCGCATCCAATAGGACGATGACTTTGCGCCGCCAATTTTTTTGAACTTGCGCGGCGGCTGGTAGTAGTCTAAGGCGTCGGCAGCGGGATCGGCGGCGCGACGGTCGCTCGGGGCTAGTTGGGCTAGCCCGAAGTTGTCTTCGATAAAGCGCAAAACGCTGGCGGTCTCGTATTGAACGTGCGTAACATAGCCCCGTTTTGCGTAGGGCGAGACGATGAGCAGCGGCACGCGGAAGCCCAGACCGTCGTAATCTTCGTAGGGGGGCTGCACTGGATCGAACCAGCCGCCCCAGTCGTCCCACATGATGAAGATCGCGGTCGATTTCCAGTACGCACTCTGCCCGATAGCATTTACGACGCTTGCAACCCAAGCTGGTCCTTGCGTTGCGCTCAGTCCCGGGTGATCGGATGTCTCCCATGTTGGAGTGATCCACGTGATATCGGCGAGCTGGCCGTTGGCGACGTCGGTGAGAAATTGCGCAGGCGGACTGATGACGTCGGCCGCCCAATCGGGTCCGCGATAGATCTTTCGATCCGCCTGGTAGGACGACCAGAGGCCACCGTTTCCGTACGTCAACCCTGCGTAGAAGCGCCAGGTCACGCCTGCCGCGTCGGCCTCAGAGGCTATGGTTGGATTGTCGAAACAAACGCCGATGGACGGGCCGTTCCCGCGCTGCTTCGTGAGCGTCCCAACCGTATCGCTTTTCCCTCCTTGGCAGCCCCACTGATTATATGGAAAGTCTACCGCTCGGCTTGCGTAACCCGCGACGACGTATTGGTGCGCGACGAAGCTGCCGTCGAGATTCGATGCGAACGTCTGGTCGCCCAAAACATATTCGCGAGCCATCGTCCAATACGGCTTGGTTTCCGTTTGCGGCACGAAGGCGTAAGGTGCGTTTGGCGGTGGATTCGGTGCGGCGCGTTCGTTGTTCCAGCCGTCCATCTTGCAGTCGGTGCCGGGAAGCTTTCCGCGTCCATCGCATGCCGCGAAAAAGGCTGTTGACGTGTGCGCGATGTCCCAAGTCGACTCCAGTCCCCGCGAGCGCAAATGTATCTTTCGTCCGTTTGTGTCGTAACCATAGTTCTGCGTTGTGGCTCCCGGATAACCCATAAAGAGGTCATTGAAGGAGCGGTTCTCCTGAATGATAAAAACGACGTGGCGAATCGGACTTCCGGATGCCGCACGAGCCGCGCTCCGTGCCGTCCTGGGCACGCTCGAAGAAATGCCGGCCGAACAGGCCGCGATCGTACAGGCGGCAACAAGTGCGACCATCCGATTAGGCGTCACCGCTGATTCTTTGCAGGCTTCATTGTCCGTTCACAAAAACGCACGTTCTTTGAATACCCATGGTTCGATTGGCAGAAGGGAAGACTTACTTTTGCTTGGGTCGCCTTACTTCCCGTGGAGGCCGAGAATTGGAGACTGAACGCTTGGCCGCCTCGCTCAAACGGGCAATGAAGCTTCTAGGGGCCTGGGTTCTTGCCGTCTCTGTCGCGGCATGCGCGTCCCCTCTAAGAACCTCGTTGCCGTATATGGAAAACGGTGCGGAGCTACGAGCGCTCAACGCCACAGGCGCCGGTAAGATCACGCACATCGTCTACATCGTCCAAGAGAACCGCAGTTTCGATAATCTTTTCCAGGGCTACCCCGGCGCGGATACCGTCTCCAGCGGAAAGGATTCGCGCGGCAAGGCCATTGCGCTGCAGCCGGTACATCTTTCGGTGCAGTACGTCCTCGATCACTCGGCGTCTGCAATGTTCACCGATTGCAATGGAACCGGGAAGCTTCCCGGGATGGCGTGCCGCATGAACGGCTTTGAAAGAGAGATCTACGCAAACGCTCCAAAGGGGCTCGCGTATCCGATGTTCGTATACGTGCCGCACGGCGACTCGAAGCCCTACTTCGACATGGCGCACGAATGGGTGCTAGCGGACAAAACCTTCCAGTCGCAGCTCGACGAAAGCTTTGCCGCGCATCAGTACGTCATCGCCGCCCAGGCACACTCGAGCGTAAATGTGCCATTCGGGCCGTGGGGTTGCCAAGGAGACGGCAGCGATGTCGTCCAGACGATCAAACAGGACAGAACGCTTGGCCGCGCTATCGCACCGTGTTTTGACTACCGAACCTTGGGTGACGAACTCGATGACGCGGGCCTCTCGTGGCGCTTCTACGCCGGCTCCTACGGAAACCGTTCGGAGGGCGACGGTGGCGAATGGTCGGGCTATCAGGCCGTCAAGCACATTCGCTACGGGCCTGATTGGAAGAAAAACGTCATTACGCCCAATTGGAAGTTCATTACCGACGTTCGTGCCGGGAAGCTCGCAAACGTCACGTGGATCACGCCGGTCTGCGATGACTCCGATCACGTCAACTGTGGCGGCGGCTTCGGGCCGTCGTGGGTCGCAGCGCTCGTCAATACGGTCGGCCAGAGCAAGTTCTGGGACTCGACCGCTATTTTCGTGCAGTGGGATGACTGGGGCGGGACCTACGACCACGTACCGCCGCCCTTCGAGGATTACGACGGGCTGGGGTTCCGCGTTCCGCTACTAGTAATTTCACCTTATGCCAAACGAAACCACGTTTCGCACGTACAGTACGAGACGGCGAGCGTGCTGCGCTTTGCCGAGGATCTTTACGGTCTCGGTCGGCTTGCGGCGGCCGACAAGCGCGCGGCATCGCCCGCAGCCGATTGCTTCGACTTCTCACAAAAACCGCGCCCCTTCGTGAAAATCGAAGCACCGCTACCGCCGAAATTTTTCATGCAAAAAGACGGCGAGTACCAAGCGCCGGATTATGAATAATCGTTTTAAATCGCTGTCACTCGTCTGTACGTTAGCGGGCTGCTCGGCCGGTGCGCACTCTTCGTTGCCGTACATGCAAAGCGGCAGTGCCCTGCGGGCGCTCAATTCGACCGGTGCCGGGAAGATTACGCACGTCGTCTACATCGTGCAGGAGAATCGCAGCGTCGATAACCTGTTCCAGGGTTATTCCGGCGCCGACACGGTGTCGAGGGGCAAAACCTCGTACGGTCAAACGATTAGGCTTCAGCCGGTGTCTCTTTCGCAGCAATATATCATCGACCATTCGGCGAAGGCGATGTTCTCTGCATGCGACGGGACCGGCAAGTTACCCGGCACGGACTGCCGCATGGACGGATTTAATAACGAGTACTCAGCGGGCGGCCCCCCTAATCCCGAGTATGTTTACGTTCCGCACAGCGAGTCGCGGCCGTATTTTGACATGGCAAACGAGGGAGTGTTGGCGGACCGAATGTTTCAGTCACAGCTCGACGAGAGTTTTACGGCGCACCAATACATGATCGCCGCGCAGTCGGCTTGGAGCGTGAATCTGCCGACCACCGGGTGGGGTTGCGGCGGTGGAAGAAGCGACAAGATAAAAACGATCGATGGCGACCGCCGCTTTAACGGCCCGGGCATTCATCCGTGCTATGACTACCGCACGCTGGGAGATGAGCTCGACAAGGCCAAACTTTCATGGCGCTTCTATGCCAGCACGTACGGTAGCGCGTCAAGCGGTCAAGGAGCAGCGTGGTCCGGTTACCAGGCCGTACGTCACATTCGTTATGGTCCGGATTGGAAGAGAAACGTCATCTCGCCGAACTGGAGATTCATCACCGATGTACGGGCTGGCAAGCTTGCGAACTTCACCTGGATCACGCCGGTCTGCAGCGACTCCGATCACGTCGCCTGCCTCAACGGCGGTTACGGGCCTTCCTGGGTCGCCGCGTTAGTAAACACCGTAGGCAAGAGCAAGTTCTGGGGCTCAACCGCCATTTTCGTGCAGTGGGATGATTGGGGCGGTCTCTACGACCACGTCCCCCCGCCGTACCTCGACCGCGACAGCTTGGGCTTCCGCGTTCCTTTGCTCATCATTTCACCCTACGCGAAGGGGCACTACGTCTCCCACGTGCAGTATGAGACGGCAAGCGTGCTTCGGTTCGCCGAGGATCTTTACGGTCTCGATCGGCTTGCAGCCGCCGACAAGCGCGCGACGTCGCCCGCAGCAGATTGTTTCGACTTCTCAGGTGCGCCGCGCCCGTTCGTAAAGATCAAGGCACCGTATCCCCCGAGGTTCTTCATGCAACAGGGCGGCGAAGAGCAAGCTCCAGACTACGAGTAGAGTTTCCCGGGCACTGAGCTGTAAGCCTCGCCGGCGGCGGCGTTCTAGGCCGGCACACCGAAAGGTCGATCGCTAGCCGTATTTTTTGGGCCTGTACAATCGTCTTCATAAACAGTAACCAGTTTTTGAAGGGGATAACAAATGACCGACCGCCTACCGAACGCACCACTCGTTGTGTCACCGCAGGAGTGGGAAACCGCCCGCCTGCAGCTGCTCGCAAAAGAAAAAGCGTCGACCCGCGCACGCGACGTTCTTGCCGCCGAGCGGCGCCGCATGCCGCGGATGAAGGTCGAAAAAACCTACACGTTCGACTCACCCGAGGGCAAGGTCAGCCTCCTCGACCTGTTCGAAGGGCGTAGCCAGTTGGTGATCTATCGCGCGTTCTTCGAGCCCGGCGTGTACGGCTGGCCAGAGCATGCCTGTCGTGGCTGCTCGATGATGGCCGATCAGGTCGCGCACGTTGCACACCTCCACGCACGCGACACGACCTTCGCGAACGTCTCGCGCGCTCCGCAGCCCGACATCGAGCGCCTGAAGGCGCGGATGGGCTGGACGATGCCGTGGTATACGATTACCGACGGTTTCGATGCCGACTTCGGCGTCGACGAATGGCACGGCACCAACGTATTCTTCCGCGACGGCGATAACGTGTACCGCACGTACTTTATCAACAATCGCGGTGACGAGGCGCTGGGAAGCACGTGGAGCTACCTCGACATCACGCCGCTCGGGCGTCAAGAGAACTGGGAAGATTCACCCGAAGGCTACGCGCAGTCCGAGCCTTACAAATGGTGGAACTGGCACGATTCGTACGGAGTCGAGCAGGGCGGCAAGTGGGGCGACGTCGTCGATGCTGCGCAGAAGATACTGACATGATTGTCCTCGCGCACATCATGGCGATGCCGGTGGAAGAACTGTTGGTCCCGGTTGCGAGCGGGGTCGGCGCCGGAACGGTGATATGGCTCGCCGCTCTATTGAGGAGAGCGCTACGATGAAGTCGCTGAAAGATATGCCAGCCGTCGTGATCGGAGCGAGCTCCGGCGTGGGATTGGCAACCGTGAAACGGTTGGTTTCCGAAGGAGCCTCAGTCGTCGCCGTTGCGCGTGGACGCGATGGGCTCGACGCACTCGCTGCAGAGTTCGACGGTGCCGTGCGAACGGTTCAGGCCGATGCGACGGATGCGTCGACCGCCCAGCGGCTACTACGCGATTACGAGCCGCGACTCGTTGTGCTTGCCGCCGGCGTCCGGCCGCAGATGGGAACGCTCGACGAGTTCAGTTGGGAGGCATTTTCCATTCCGTGGAACGCCGATACGCAAGCCGCGTTTCACCTACTCAAGGCGGCCCTGACGGTTCCGCTCGCTCCGGGTAGTATGGTCGCCATTGTTTCCAGTGGAGCGGCAGTGGCCGGCTCGCCGCTCTCGGGCGGCTACGCCGGCGCAAAGCGCATGCAATGGCTTATGACCGAGTACGCACAAGAATTATCGGACGCGAAGAAGTTAGGCATCCGCTTTTTAGCCGTGCTGCCGCGTCAGCTAATTGAAGGCACGGAAATCGGAAACACGGCAGCCGCCAATTACGGCGCGGTGCAAGGCTTATCGGCGGCGGAGTTTCTCAAGCGTCGCTGGAAGGTGCCGCTGGACGCCGATAAAGTCGGCGCGGCAATCGTCGGTGCCCTGCGAGGAGATCTCGTCGACGGCGTCGCCGCAATCGGGGTGACCGCTGAAGGCGTCGAACCGTTGGAGTGAAGATGGAGGATCAGACGCGCGCTCTATTGCCGGCCATGATGGAAGCACGCGACCAATTCATGGAGCTGGTCGAGAAAATCCGCCCCGAGCTTCATCGGTACTGCGCGCGCATGACCGGGTCGGTCTTTGACGGCGAAGACGTCGTTCAAGAGACTTTAGCAAAAGCTTATTACGCGCTGGGCCAGATGGTGCACCCACCAAACCTCAGACCCTGGCTCTTTCGGATCGCACATAACACGGCTATGGATTTTATCAAGCGCTACGAACGACAACACGTGAAGCCCGTGGCCGACGTTCCGGATCGCGCGGAGCCCGAAGAGTCCGGCGCCGATCCCGCACTCGTGGAGGCGGCGCTGACCGTTTTCGCCGAGCTACCGCCGACGCAGCGCAGCGCCGCGGTCCTCAAGGACGTGCTCGGACAATCGCTCGAGGAGACCGCGCAGACGATGGGAACGACCGTCGGCGCGGTCAAGGCTGCGTTATCGAGGGCGCGCACGAACATCGCTCGGGCGTCACGCGCGCATTGTGCGGAACCGGCCCAACCCGTTGCCGGCGACACGCTGATAACGCTGCGGCGGTACGCCGACCTCTTTAACGCCCACAACTGGGAAGGGTTGCGCGCGCTGCTCGCAGCAGAGTCGCGCCTTGAGGTTGTTTCGCGCGTGCAACATCCACGTGCGGTCGACGCCGGATATTACGATCGCTACGCCGCGTATACTAAGACCGAAGACCTGCGCGCGGAAGCGGGCGTTGTCGGCGGCGTTCCAGTGATCGCCATCTTCAGTCCGCCGGCGAGCCCAGAGCCCGCGTACTTCGTGGTACTTGAGGTCGGCGCGGGCCGCATTGCGCTCATTTGCGATTTCCGCTACGTCCCATATATTGCGTTCGACGCGCGCTATGCGGCATTCGATGGCGTAGACGCCTAGACGCTCGGGTTGCGCTACCTGCCGCGCGACGGCCGGAAAATGCATTCCGCCGTGCCGAGCCGAGCGGTACTTACGGTGACGGCCGGTAAGCTCGCCGCTGGCGCACCGTGGCTTACCGGTAACGAGCCGTGCGTACTAACGTTGGAGTAACCTGCAGGACCGCTGACGTCGCGGCCCACTAAGGCCACGATATGTTAGCGCGGTCCATATCGAAAAATAGTTCCCAGGTACTGGCTACCCCCTTGGTACGTTTCGCCATAGAGCGCGTTGGTAGATTTGTCGAACACCAGCCCTTGGAGGCCCGGCTGAATTTGCAACGTCACTCCGTCCAGGCTGTGAAGAATCTTCACTCCTTTCGAAGTTACGCTGAAGATCGTCCCACCCACGGGGCTTCCCGTACCGCCGCTAAACGTCGTACCGTAGATCGTGTTGCCGGCAACTGCCAAAGGGGTTCCGGGATACGCGCCATCCGGAACATCGGTAAAGCGGTGAACGACCGTCTCCTTTCCTGAAGTGCTCATTTTAAAAATAGTTCCGAAAGTTGACCGGCACGAACCTACACAACCGCCGTTAAGGGTCGTGCCCCATAGAGAGCCGTCGAACCATAGAAGTGAAGAGTGTGGGGTGTCACCATCGTAGCCGCCCTTGAATGAATAAATCACCGATTCTTTACCGGATGTCGTAACCGCAAAGACCGTTCCACATCCATTGGTGCGATAGCAGCGGCCACCGTGCTCGGTCATGCCATAGAGTTTGCCGTCTAACGGGAGAAGCGCGGTACGCGGATATATGCCATCCGGCACGCCTTTGAACCGGTAAATCACCTTTTCGCGACCGGACGAGTTAAGCGAAAATATGACTCCGCATCCGGGAGGCAAGCTGCTGTAGAAGTAAGAGCAGCCCTTGACCCCGCCGCCAAAATTTGTCACCCCATAGAGTGTGCCGTTCATGGAGACCAAACCGCCAATAGGATATTGGCCGTCCTTGCCGCCTTTGAAGCGGTAAACCACGCGTTCGTTGCCGCCGACGTCTACCTCGTAGACCGTTCCGCACCCTTGTGCATGATAGAACGAGCACGTGCCGCCATAGTTGCCGCCGCCGCCCGTTTCTCCGTAAAATTTGTTACCTACCTGAAGCAGACTACTGCTGGGTCCCAAACCGTCGTGTCCTGCGCTGCCTTTGAAGCTGTAGATCACTTTCGTTCCGGCAAAAACGGTTCCACAATCGCACGTCGACGCATCGCCGCCGCTCCATGTCGTTCCGTACATCACGCCGTTTACAAAAGTAAGCGCGGCGACCGGGTACGAGCCGCCGGCACCGCCTGGAAATTTGTAAATGACTTTGTAGCGTCCGTCGTGCTTAGCCGGATAGCCGACCGGCGAGGGCGCGCCATTATGCGCCGCTGCGGGCGTGACGCCCTGCCACGAACATGCCGCGAGCGCGAGCGCAAACAGGGGCAGCGCTAAGAGCAAGTAACGGTTTCGCACGGTCATTTGGCTATGGTACCGCGCGAGGCTCGGCCTAGAAAGTGCCATTTGGGCTAGGGCAGCGCCGTCCGCGCCCTCTGCCGCTTCAGCTCCTAGTGGCCCTTCACCGCGTCGCAAGACGCATCGCCGGTGGCGCTGCTGCTCATAGTAAACTCAATAGAGGGATACCGTAGCTCCGGCGCGTGCTTCGGCGCCGTTACGAAGAAGAGGTTGTTCGTCTCACCGGTCGTCCCACTGTTCGGCAGGCACGTCGGTTTTGTTTTCGAGCCGATGTCCGTCTGCAGACTGACGGTGATTTCCGACCCGGAATTGAAATCGGCGACGTCGCCGCCGCCATCACCGAACACGTTGAACTCTGCTCCTTCCCAGTTGGCAGCAAGGTCGACGATTCCGTCGTCCTGGATCTTTCGCACGCCATATTCCGTGCGACCCACGGAAAGGTAAATGCTGTCGCCGCCCGCTGACGCTTTACCCGTTTCGATCACCTGGCTCAGATCTTTGATGGAAACGTTTGGAGTTCTGATTGCCTGGCTGTTTTGGTAGCATCCTATTCCGACATAGATCCAGCCCTTATTCGGAGGACAGCCGCTCAAGCTGCCGCGTCCGATCGGCATCGGAACGAGCCAATCTTCGATGAAGAGATAGCCCTGTCTTCCATGCGACGGGTTTTCGAAAACGAACTGTTCCCAGCCGCCACAGTACGGAATGCTGCCGCAGGTGGACGTCGGAAAAAAGTTGGAATTCAGTTGCAGCGTGTAGCTGTCTCGGCCTTCCACGCCACAGCAGCCTGCACTACGCACCCTCTTTACGCCTTCGACTTTAGGAAATGCGCCGATCGCCCTGGAGATGACATTTGGCGCGGTATCAGCCGTAAAATCGACACCACGTCCCACGGTTTGCGCCAACTTTCCGCCGACCGAAGAGGGGAGTGAATGCCAGTGAGACCGTGGAGCAATGCAATCGACGCGATCCCACTGCGTGGACGGATACGCCGCTTTAAAACATCCCGGAGACGGTAATTGGTTTTGCGCCAGCGCAAGACGCCAGGAATCGATAGATCGAACGGTCGCTACGGAAGCATTCACGGCGCTTTCGGACGGCTGAAACGATTGCGTTGCATTCGAACATGCCGAGAGCATCGCAGCAAAGGCCGCGATCAGGGCCAGTCGTGAAGTTTTCATTCGACTGACCTCCTACGGTCGTGCAACGGCCGCCTTTGACATCACCTGACGCAAACATGACACGCAAACCCGCTGCACTCATTACGGAGGATCTTGCTGACGATTCTATTACCGTTTCTACCGTCGTACACGCCGTGGTTTGGGCTTTCGCTCCGGCCAAAGGCTCGCCTCGGCTAGTGCGTTCCGGCGTCGGCGAATCGCTGCGCGAGCCAGGGCGCGACATCATTGACGCTGATGGCCAGAACCGAAGCGTGTGTCGTTCCGAGATAGGCCTTGAAGGTTACCGGCGTGCCGTTGCGCCGAAGGCGATCGGCGATAGCCATCGAGCCCTCTGAGCTGACCATCGTATCGGAGAGGCCGTTTAAGATGAGGGTCGGCACCGAAATCGGGTAATCGGCGACCTCGTTTTGCCGTAGATCTGCGTACAGCGCTTCTAGCGAGTCTTGCCCCTGCGGGCGAAAGATCGTGGCGGGAATCGCAGTCGACCAGCTGGAGTGCTCAAGGAGATCGTAAACGCAGTGCTGTTGCAGTTCTGCCAAGAGCGGGAGAAACTGCGGCTCCAAGATTTGCGACGGTACAACCTGGGGATCGGCGGCGGCGAAGCCTTCAATCATGAGCGCCAGGGCCACGAGACCGCCGTTGGGCGAGTGATTGTGAAGTTCGTTGACCAGAGTCGCTGCGGGATGCGCAGCAGGTGCGTACGCAACGGCGCCGAGCAGGTTCAGGTTCGGGGCCAGCTGCTGACCGAACGCGGCAGTAGCAAGTGCAACGAAGCCTCCTTCGGAGTGCCCCATGACGATCCAGTCGCGACCGATCTGCGGATCGAGTTCGTGCGATG